>JBOFGY010000081.1:0-3724 GCA_051649365.1 Trueperaceae bacterium | reverse complement strand
TATTAAGAAATCTAGGGATTTAGGTAAAAAGTATTAGTACATTTGTACTAAACCGTGTCTCTCAGATTGTGTTATGGGTTCTCACAATGCTACTTGGTTCCTTCTACTTGCATTTTAAAAAGCATCTCTTTTATGCTTTATGACGTATCCAAGCCTTGGCTTTATCCCTTCACCCCTTTGGGTAGTATTAAAAGAGAGCTGCCCAAAGCCTAAGCCGAGAAAATCTAAACGGGTACATGTATTGGGAGAAATAACATGAGTAAAGTTTTTGGAGTAAATGTAGCAAGACCCTTTAGCTCCGTCGAAGAGCTTCACGGGCAATACGACGCAAAGAAGCAAATCTGGGTAGCAAATGCAAATAGTATTGCATGGTTCCCTGATGTTGATATCCCTGACTTTCCTGACTTCCCTGAAAACCCCGGTAACGGTGGCGGTAACGGTGGCGGTAGTAGCAGCACTAACAGCAAACAATCATCACAAGTAAATGGTGAAACCGTTGACTATACTGAAGAAACAGACTAAATTATAGACCAAAATGGTCTGTAGTATAGAGTTATATAAATATTAAATATAAGGTCGAGTTAGCTCGACCTTATATTTTGATTTGAAGGTAGCAAGAAGTTTATAATCTTGGATAAATCTTTATTCTATTAAAGCACTCAACTACGGAAGGGCTCTACTACATGCCATCTACTATTGTCATTGTTACCAAGGAAATTGACCCTCATGCTGACCGCGTTATCTTGCAACTTTTAAGGCAAGGGATTGAACCTGTACGGTTACATACTAGCGATTTTCCAAAACAGGCTTCTTTGAGTCTAGAATTAGACAGTTCTACCGAAGCGTGGCAAGGGCAGATTTATAGTGTAGAGGGTCGGAGCATTGATGTCTCGGACGTGCGCTCTATTTGGTGGCGGCGACCTGGCAAATTTCAATTTCCTGACACCTTGAGTGAAGAAGAAGCGACCTTTGCCGATCAGGAAATGGACAAAGCGTTACGAGGGCTGTGGGCTTCATTCCAAGCTTATTGGATCAGTCATCCGGACGATGTTCGCAGGGCCAGTTACAAATTGGAACAACTTCAGCGTGCAAAACGGATGGGGTTTGCTATTCCTAAAACGCTCGTTACCATGCACCCAGACAAAGTACAAGATTTTTACACTGCTCATCAGGGGAATATTATTTACAAACCCTTCTCTCAAATTAGCTTCAAAAATGAGATTGGTGCGCCTATCTTGGGTATTTACACTACCCCCGTCACACCTAAATTATTAGAACAGATAGAAAGCGTACAAACGGCTCCTAGCCTCTTCCAAGAGTATGTTCCTAAAGATGTAGAACTTCGTGTTACGGTGGTTGGTAACCGGGTTTTTTCTGCGGCAATTCACTCCCAGCAGGCTACAAGCGAAGACATGAAAGTAGACTGGCGACACTATGAAAACGTCCCTTATACAAAAGTTGATTTACCCACTGAAGTCGAGCGTCGCTGTTTAGAGTATGTACATAGTTACAACCTTAATTACAGTGCGCTTGATTTTGTTCTTACTCCAGATGGGCGGTATGTGTTTTTAGAAAATAACCCTAATGGGCAATGGGGGTTCGTCCAAAATGCTGTTCCTGAGCTTAAGATTGGTGAGGCGATTACGGAGTGTCTTATTGCAGGACAACGACTATAAGATCATCTCGAATAGATATATTACGATAACATCCATATGTTTTATTAAAAGGGCGTGAACGTGACGATGACATAATTATGTTACAATGCTGTGCATGGAAACAGAAAAACGTAGAACCACAATTTATATAGACCCGCAAGTTTTAGAGTTTTTGACGATTCGCCGTGCCAAGGGTGCAGGGAGCGTTTCGCAACAACTCGAGGATTTAGCCAAACGCCTCATGCCCGAGGGTTATAGCGAAGCGGAACGTAAGGCTCTCGAGCGTGCTTGCGCTCGAGGGTATGAAAAACATCCTGTTACAAAAGGAGAATTTGGCGATTGAGAAAATGCTCGAGGCAGAAAAAGCCATCCGCTTTACTCTAGGTTTTGTTGGCTTCTTATAATACTCACCGTTTAATTAAGCCACTTATGAGTGTCTTTGTGCAGGTACAGTAAACTAGGAACCTATATGAAAGTCTGGAAAACCTGCAAGCATCTTTTGGGTATAGCCTGGAAAGCAGGCTCACGCTACTTCATAGGTTTAATTGTACTTACTGCTGTTGCCGGCGTTTTGCCCACGCTCGGTATGTGGAGCAATGCAACGCTTATCGATACACTAACGCAACACAAACCCAACTCGTTACTTCAAACAAATTTATTGTGGTTACTGGGTTTACTTGCCGTTACTCGTCTTGCTGACCAAACATTGGGGCCACTTCGTGGCACCATCGGAACGATTTACCAAAAACGCTTTACTCAGTTTTTGCAACTCCAGATTGCAAAGAAGGCTGCCAAACTGGACTTAGCTAAATTTGAAGACCCAGCCTTTCATAATCAGCTCAAAATGGCCGCTCAAGAAGCTATGTTCCGCCCTTACCAAATGATTAGTCAAGGTATGGTTTTGGTTAGTAATGTGTTTGCGCTCGTTTCTATGGTGGTTGTCAGTTGGCAATACCTTTGGATTTTCCCCATTCTGTTTCTAAGTTCATTTATCTTGTTTCGGGTAAGGTTTCACTTTGGAAAACTGCGACTCAATTTTAAGCAAGAGCATACGCCCACAGAGCGGCGCGCCGCCTATTTCCAAAGCCTACTTACAGGTGAGCTCGCAGCGAAAGAACTGCGCTTACTATCGCTGCAAAGTTTTTTTTATAACAGTTACCGAAGGCTCATAACGGTGCTGTTTTTGAAGGAAAAAGATTTGGCTAAGAGGTCATTAAGAGGGGAGGTGATGGCTCAGGGTTTCCTGACAATCATACCTTTTGCTTTAATTGTTTACGGTGTTTACAGCGTTATTCACAACACCATGACAATTGGTACTTTTCTGCTTTTTAGTCAGACAGTTTTTATGCTGCAACAGAACACGCTTTCTCTTATTAGTACCGCAGGGCAGCTCAGTGAACACTATCTCTTTCTACAAACGATGTTTGCCTTCTTTAAAGAAACACCTCAGGTAGAGGCGGAAAGACCAGTGAAGCTCAAACTTAAAGGTCCTATCACTTTAGAATTTCAAGATGTGGGCTTTACCTACCCTGATCATTCTAACGCTACACTCCACCATATCAGCTTCACTTTGCAGCCAGGAGAAAAAGTGGCCCTCGTTGGCATGAATGGTGCAGGCAAGACTACACTTGTCAAACTTTTGGCAGGTTTATACGAACCATCCGTAGGGAAAATTCTTTTGAATGGACGTGATTGTACAAAACTCGAGCGCAGTGAGTTGCGCCGTCATCTTAGCATCATGTTTCAAGATTATTTTATCTATCACTTACCGCTTAAAGAGAATATCGAGCTAGGTAATTTAGAACGCGCAAAAGATCCTGCTTGGCTTAAAACCATTGCTAAACGTTCGGGACTTGATCAACTTGTTCAAAAATTACCTAATCACTACGACACTATCCTGGAGAGATGGATTGACCGAGGACATTCTCTATCAGGAGGGCAACGCCAGCTCGTGGGCGTGACACGGGCTCTCTACCGAGACGCGCCTATTCTCGTCCTTGACGAACCCACCGCAGCCATGGACGCAATCGCCGAAGAAAACTTTTTTGAGGATTTGCTGACGCACCCTT
>JBOFGY010000080.1:0-17073 GCA_051649365.1 Trueperaceae bacterium | reverse complement strand
TGCTCGAGCAAATGCAGCACTTTAACCGCGAGCGTATCCCTGAGCGCGTTGTTCACGCCAAAGGCTCAGGAGCTTACGGTACATTCAAGGTAACACACGACATTTCCAAGTATTCAAAAGCCTCTGTATTTTCTAAACTTGGCAAAGAAACCGAAGTTCTGTTGCGCTTTTCAACCGTTGCGGGTGAACGTGGTGCCGCCGATGCCGAGCGCGACGTGCGCGGCTTTGCCGTCAAATTTTATACCGATGAAGGCAACTGGGATTTGGTGGGGAATAATACGCCCGTCTTTTTTGTCCGTGACCCTTTGAAATTTGCTAACTTTATTCACACACAAAAGCGTCATCCACAAACCAATCTTCGCAATCTCGATATGCAGTGGGATTTCTGGTCGCTCAATCCAGAAAGCCTGCACCAAGTCACAATTTTGTTCAGTGACCGTGGTCTGCCCGTGAGCTATCGTCATCTGCACGGCTTTGGCAGTCATACTTATTCACTCATTAACGCTCACGGAGACAGGGTTTGGTGCAAGTTCCACTTTAAGACACAGCAAGGTATTAAAAATATGTCAGATGCTGAGTCGAGTGAACTTATTGGTAATGACCGCGAAAGTCATCAGCGTGATTTGTATGAAGCGATTGAAAAGGGTGATTTTCCAAAATGGAAAGTTTATATTCAAGTCATGACGGACGAAGAGGCGCAGAAGTTTCGCTGGAATCCCTTCGACCTCACCAAGGTGTGGCCACACGGGGAGTTTCCACTCATTGAAATAGGCGAACTCGAGCTAAACCGTAACCCCGTCAATTACCACGCCGAGATGGAGCAGTCTTCTTTTAGTCCTAGTGCCATCGTGCCGGGTATAAGTTGGAGTCCCGACAAAATGCTGCAAGCTCGTCTTATGAGCTACGCGGATGCTCACCGTTACCGCGTGGGCAATAACTATCAGCAACTGCCAGTGAATCGTCCCAAAGTTCCTGTTCACAATTATCAGCGTGATGGTGCAATGGCAACCGCGCAAGATTATGGCAATGCGCCAAATTATTTCCCCAACAGCCTCGAGGGTACACCGCAAGCTATGCCCGAATACAAAGAACCCACCTGGCATATTGGTGATGTAACCGTTGACCGTTTCAACTCTCAAGACAATCATGATGACTACACCCAAGCTGGTAATCTCTACCGCCTCTTTGATGAAGGGCAGCGTGAGAGGTTGACGACTTCGATTGCAGGTGGTTTAGGTCAAACTCGCAAAGAAGTACAAAAACGTCAGATTGCCCACTTCTATAAAGCTGACCCAGACTACGGGCAGCGCGTGGCTAAAAAATTAGGTTTTAAAATGGAAGAGTTTGAAGCAGCAAGCTTCGCTAGAGAAGCTGTTCCTGCCGATTAGTAATCAGCAGCATACATAAAGGAAATAAAGGAAAGGCAGAGGGCAGAGGTTAAAAACCTAAAAAGCCTTTTGCCTTTTCCCTTATCTGCTTTTTACCGTTGACTTTGCGCTGCAAGTTCTAAAGCAATAGCATTTTGCGCGGCATCTGTGCCTAGTACGAGCTCGAGCATCACTGCTTTACCGTTTACTTCACCAAAGCTGTCTTTTTGTTGTTTGCCAATCTGGAAAAGCTGCGTGTAATAATCCGCGTCTTGGAGCGATTGGCTGAGCGCGAGGATGCGCGTAGGTGTGGGGTCGGGGTCGCCGCCACGAACGACAATCGAATCTTCTGGAACGCCCATTGCCACGAGGCGGTTTTTGTAACGTAGCTCGAGCCCTGCTTTGCCACTGCGATTGCTAATGAGCAAGGTAGCAGCAGGGGGAACAATAAAGTTTTTGGCTTCACCACCAAACTTCGTGGCTAGATAACTCGTGACCTCTTCAGGGTCATACGTTTCGTTTTGGGTGCCTTCGACGTGATAGGTCGGAATCGTGCCAGCTTGGAGCTGTAAACGTGAGATGCGTGGCAAGAGTTGGCGAATGAGGGCGGGGCTCGCATTGGTCTCGAGGTTTTCAAACACAGCGTCCATGAGTCCAGGGATTTTTTGGGCTGCTGAAACATTCATAGCTTTGAGCTTGTTGAGCATGGCATACGCCAGACTTTTTAAGTTGTCAATACGGTCAAAGTCGCCTCGAGGTGTATTTCTAAATCGTATGAACTTAGCAGCATCTTCACCATTTAATACCCTCGGACCAGGATCAAAATCAATCTCCAGTCCTGCTGCCGCGTCACGATAGTGCATTCCATTCAAGTCACCATATTGAGGAATCGTTACCTCGACACCACCAAGCTGGTCTACAATGTCCTCAAAAATATCAATGTTAATGATGGCGTAGTAATCAACAGGCACGCCGACGATATCTTCGACAGTTTCTTTAAGTCCTTCTGCGCCTTGGTAAAAGTACATAGCATTAATTTTTGTGTCCCAGTTATCAAGGTAAACATCTCGAGGAATATTGACCATTGTCACTTTGTCGTTGACAATTTGCACGAACAAGATTGTGTCGGTGCGTTTTGCATAAACAAACGTCCCCGTGCGTTCACGGTAGCATTCGCCGTTGCGCCACTGGCAGGGGCTGGCTTCTTGGGTGTGATTATAGTCGCGCCCTGCCACGACAAAACTCGCCTTAAAATCTTCTTCTTCTGCGTTAAGAAGGGATAGGGTTTCCTCGGTATAAACAGACCGCTCGATATCTCTGTTAAGCCAAAAGCCAATTAAGCCAAGCAAGGCTACAGCTAAACCTAAAAGTTGCAGTAAACGCGCACGAAGCTTTATATTCATAACTCCCTCGATAATACAGCACCGAGTTTAGGAAGCATGATAAATGGTGTATTGTGTGAAGTGAATTCGAGGTTTTTGATGCGGGATCAGCTACAAGTGTCAGCCATCAGCTTTCCGCTCGTTGGTTTTTACTGAAAACTGATGGCTTCCCGAGGTTTAGGAAAAGATTTGTTTACAGAAAACTCCAAAGTTAGATTATTTTAAGCAAGGCTGCAAATTTGTTGGTAGACCTCGAGCGTTACCGGATGCACAGCCTTACCCTTCGAGCGCAAGTAACTCACTTTAGAATTCACAGCTTTTTGGTAAGCGCGGAACAGGTTGGTCATGGCGAGTTCGCGGATGTCATCATTGACCCCGCGTCCTGGCTCAGAGACATCGGCAATATAAACGGCCATTCCCACGTGGTTGTTATGGGCAACACCAAAGACGTGGCCTTCAATGGCTTCTAAAACACGTTCATCACTTACACCCCATTGCTCGGCGAGTCGGCGAGAGGCACGTCCATGAACCGAGAGGTGATGGTCACGCTCTAAATCGGTTTGGGGTGGTGCAAGCTTAAACATGGCTGCTGCGTCTAGGTCTCGAGCAGCGTCGTGGAGGACAGCCGCTAAGCAGGTAGCACGAAGCTCACTTTCAGAAAAATCGTTGGCTATGGCAATCGTTTCAGCAAGGGCTGCAACCCTGGCAATATGTTCAAAGCGTTTAGGGCTCACCATGGACTTCACGCGGTCACAATAGGGGGCGATGCTGGGGCGATTACACGGACTATCTGTACGGAACAGACGTTCTAATTGTGGAGTAAAGCGTTGCTCGAGCAAGACAAACCTCCGTCAACAACGTAATGCCTAACTATTATAGGCCTTGTTAGAAAGCATTTTAGGGCAGAACCATCTTGGAATGCTATTAAAAGACTCACTTTAGCTAACATCCCTTGACAGTAGGGCAGAAAACATGCCCAAACCTTCTCCCTAAAAACCTAAGAGCTGGCCCGAGGTTTACTGAACCTTAATGAGGCCAATCCCGAAACAATAAAATCTAATCCATCTCCTCGAAACCTAATTTATCTTCACTGTAAAGTAAGTGGGTGTTAGACCACTCTGTAAAAAATTATACTCGACTTAAGTTTGTGCTACCTGTCACGAGACCTTGACAAACATTTTAATGAAGGACAGGTATTGAGGTTATGAATTCTGAAGCAAAATTGGGAAAGTGGTCTAGAGCTGGTATAGAAAATAAAGCGTAATAGTATAAAAAGAAAATATTTTTTCCTCAACCATCCTGTTACAGTTTGCTTTTTCTGTAGGGATTATTCTGTATGGATCACTAAGAAGTTTTATTGGTAGGTCAGGATAAACTCTAGTATCATGAGCGAATCTGACAAACAATATGTGATTGATGCTTTGGCTGAAGACTCCTGGCGCATGTTTCGCATTATGGGAGAATTTGCTAAAGGTTTTGAAGAAATGGCCGATGTGGGTAAGGCCGTAACCATTTATGGTTCTGCGCGTTTTAAACCTGACAATGAGTATTGCCAAAAAGCTGAACAACTCTCCAAAGACCTTTCTAATGCTGGGTATACCGTGATTACGGGGGGCGGCCCTGGCATTATGGAGGCGGGTAACAAAGGAGCGTTCGAGCAGGGTGGGCGCAGTGTTGGGCTCAATATCAATTTGCCGCACGAGCAAAATCCTAACCCTTATCAAACAGACGAAGTGAGCTTCCGCTATTTTTTCGTGCGCAAAGTATTGCTCATGAAGTATTCGACGGCGTTTGTGATTTTTCCAGGGGGTTACGGCACACTCGATGAACTTACCGAAGCCCTCACACTCATCCAAACAAAGAAAATAAAACCGTTTCCGGTTTATTTGATTGGTGTGGAATATTGGAAAGGTTTAGTGCAATGGTTGCAGAGTACGCTTGTGCGCGAAGGTACGATTTCAGAAGGTGATTTGCACCTTTTTAAAGTGTTGGATGATGTTTCAAAAATTCCAGAGGAAATTGATAAATACTACAATAGTGAAAATCATGGAGGGTTTAACTTACCCTGGTAGAGCAGAGAGCAAAGGCTTTTTAAGATTTTAGCTAACCCTCTGCTTTCGTTCCATTTCCATCACCTCGTTTGAGAGAACCTCAAACTTAATTAAGGAGTACACTCATCCATGTCCCTCCTCGAGCAACTTTACAAAGAGCTTATCCTCGAGCATTACAAGCACCCGCGTAACAAGGGAACACTCGAGCCTGCGCTGGTGCATGAAGGTGTGAACCCTTCGTGTGGGGATGAAGTGAAGCTGTTTTTACAGCTCGAGGACAACACCATAAAGGACATCAAATTTTTAGGCGAAGGTTGCGCGATTAGTCAAGCAAGTGCTTCAATGATGACGGAAGCTATCAAAGGAAAATCTCTTGAAGACGCAGCCGAACTGAGTCAACGCTTCAAAGCAATGATTCAAGGCGAACCACCTGTTGAAGAACTCGGTGACTTAAAAATGTTGCAGGGTATTTCAAAACTTCATGCTCGAGTGAAGTGTGCAATGTTGGCTTGGATGACGTTGGAACAGGTGTTCACGACAGCTAAAGCAAAAGGCTAATCCCCAGACTCGACTTTTTCGCGTTCGCGGTTCGGGGTAGCGATGACACCTGAATTGGTGGCTAAGCCCGGGTTGGTGTTCGCAGCAGGATTAGTGTGAACGCCAGGGTTGGTAACTGTACCAGAATTTGTTGGGTTTGCTTTTCTGACGGTGGGTGGAGGAATTGTATCGAGGCTGCGCTCGAAGGCGTGAAGCATTCCTCTAAATTGTTCGCGGAAGATTTGATGTTCTTTCTCGAGGCGTGCTAGGTCATAGCGAATTTCTTTCATCCGCATTTCGCCATCACGAATCATATTGTCTCGCATGAGTTCGGCTTGCTTAATCATGATTTCGGCTTCGCGTTTGGCGTTTTGTTTGATTTCGTTGCCAATGCGCTCGGCGGCAATCACCGTGCGCTTAAGCTCGGACTCGGCCACTTGCAATTCTTCGATGCGCCGTTCGCGCTTGGCAATTTCTTCGCGCAGGTTTTGGTTGTCACGAATCATGTCCTCGAGTTGCGAGGCAATTTTGGCGAGAAAATCCTTGACCTGTTTGCGGTTGTAACCGTTCAGCCCGCCAGCAAATTCGCTATGCTGAACATCGAGTGGACTGAGTTTCATATCGTGACCCTTCTAAAGGCTTCTATGGCGTTCAAAGCTCGAGCTATTCTAGTAAGGGGGCTCTCGAGGCGTGGGTTAAGCTTACTCTAGGGTTTAAGCCCTAAGTGGAAGCCTACTCTGAAAAGAGTGCTGAGCCAATCCGAAGGAGTGTGGCACCTTCTTCAATGGCAACTTCAAAGTCACCACTCATGCCCATCGAAAGTTCCCTAAGCTGTAGTTTATCACGAAGTTGGCGTAGTTGCACAAAGTAGGGACGTACTGTATCTGGTGTATCACTGTAGGGAGCCACGGTCATTAAACCTTCGACGCTCAGGTTAGGCAGTGCTTTCGCATATTCAACTAGGAGGTTTGTTGCTTCCAAAGGCACGCCCATTTTATTGGCTTCGCCCGCCACATTGACCTCGACCAACACCTTAAAGATATGATTTTTTTTCGCGCCGAAGTCTTGTAGTTCGTCAGCGAGTCGCTCAGAATTTAGTGAATGAATGAGTGAAAAAGGGAGACAGTATTTCACTTTATTGCGTTGCAAATTGCCAATGAGGTGCCACTCGACGTCGTGCAGTTGCGAAGTTTTATCGCGCCATTCCTGAATGCGGTTTTCACCTAAAATACGGTGACCATGCTTCAAAATGGCTGCGTCAATATCGGCCACCGTGTGTCCTTTGGTCACAGCGACGAATTTGACTTCACTTGGCTTGCGCCCCGCACGTTCACAGGCTTTATGGATGCGTTCTTGAATATCTAAAAACATAGTAGGGTGTAGGGTGCAGGGTGCAGGGTTTGGGGTTTTTAACCTGCACTCCACCCCAAACCCTAAACTCCGTACCCCATTACATCCTTTCTAAAATCGCTTTGACTAAAGCTCTAAACATACCGCCGGACTGTGCGGCCATAGCGAGAACGGCCTCCTCGTCAGCGTGTTCGTGGCTGTCGGGAATCGCCATATCAGTAACAGTAGAGAGACCCAAGACGCGCATACCCATATGCCGCGCCACCATAACTTCGTAAACTGTAGACATGCCAATGGCATCAGCACCGAGGGCGCGGAATATACGGAGCTCCGCCCTAGTGGCGTAAGCGGGGCCGCTGATGGCCAAGTAGACACCTTCGCGTAGCAAAATATTTTGGGCTCGAGCCACCCCTCGTGCGAGTTCACTAAGGTTGGGGTCGTAGCAATCAAACATCACTGGAAAGCGGGGACCTGCTTTATCATCGTTGGGGCCAATAAGTGGGTTATTGCCAGTAAAGTTAATAAGGTCGAGTTGCAACATGAGGTTGCCCGCTTGCCAATTTGGATTTAAGCTACCACAAGCATTGCTGACGAGTAGGGTAGACGCTCCTAAGTGTTTCATGACTTGAACAGGAAAGGCAGTTTGCTGTGCGCTATGTCCCTCGTAATAATGGACGCGCCCTTTCATGGCCACGACATTCTTACCAGCGAGAGTGCCTAGTACGAGTTTTCCTTCATGACCTGGCGCAGTGCTTTTGGCAAAGCCTGAGATATCTGTATAAGAAAGCGTAGCTTCTGCCTTAATTTCATCAGCCAATGGCCCCAGACCCGAACCGAGAACAATGGCAATATCTGGCTTAAACGCGCTGTGTGTTTGGATAAAAGCAACGGCTTGCTCGAGAATTTTATCTGTCATACATGAATCATAACCAAAGTTGAAGGGAGAAGGCAGAAGGTAAAAGCTCAAAATCCTTTTTTGCCTTTGGCTTAACTATAAATTCCAACCGCCTGCAACTTGAATATTCGTGCCTGTGACATACCGCGCTTCAGGAGATAGAAAATACATGACGGCACTCGTAAGTTCATCAAAGGTTCCCGTGCGTTGCATCGGAATATCCTCGAGGGGTTGTGAGACGCTGTTCTCAATCACGCCTGGACTAACAACATTCACCGTGATGTTATGTGCAGCTTCGCTTTTAGCGAGGGCTTTGCTGTAGAGCAGTACACCTGTTTTGGCAATGACGTAAGCAACGGTGCGCGGACGTGCAACTAAATTTTCTGCGCCTGCAAAACCAATGTTGATGATGCGCCCACCCTGTTGTCTCATGAAAGGTATAGCAGTTTGGCAGGTGTAAAACACCGCATTGAGGTTGCTATCTAGCATGTTGTGCCAGTTTTCGGTATTGAGTTCGGCGAGCAGCCCTTTGTGATAGTTGCCAACATTATTCACTAAAACGTCTAAACGCCCAAACGCTTCATGGGTTTTTTGGACGAGTGTTTGGGCTTCACGAGCGTTTGTTACATCTGCCTGCAGAAGCGTAGTTTTGACACCATAGCTCGCGGCTTCCTCTGCAACGGTTTCAGCTTCCGCGAGACTCGAGCGATAATGCACAGCTACGTCGTAACCGTTTTTAGCAAGTGTTAAGAGAATTGCTTTACCAATTCCTTTGGCAGAACCTGTGATGAGGGCAGAGAGCATGAAGGTAAGTCTAAAGTAAAACGTGAAAAGTAGAAAGAGCTCCCAGGTACGCTCGAGGCTCTTTTTGTTAACCTAATACGGATTTCAAATGCACCGTTACGAACTAAGCGAGGAACGCCGTAGAGTTTTGTCTTCCGTAGGGGCGCACAGCCGTGCGCCCCTACAGGTCAGTGAACTTCGCTTTTTGGTTATCTTGAAGAGAAAGGTAAACACCAGACGTTAACATCTCGTGTTTACCTAGTTATTATCTTTGTTCTGTAAAATTAGACACTTTTGAATTCGGATTAGTAACGATTTTCTAAGGCCCGACGGGCTTCTGCAACTTCATCCCAAGCAAAGGTTTCGCGTGCACGCTCGAGCATAAGTTCGTGGCCTTTGCCAGCCAGAACAACCGTGTCACCGCTGCCAGCTTGTGAGATGGCAAAGCGAATCGCTTCGCGGCGGTCTGGAATACACCAGTAGCTATCGGTGGCCTCGCCCCCTGCACCAATGGCACCTTTTGCCATTTCAGCTAGGATTACATTGACATCTTCAGAGCGAGAATCTTCTTCAGTGAAAATGGCTAAGTCTGCGTTGCTCGAGGCAATGCTGCCTAAGGGTTCACGCTTGCCAGGGTCGCGCTCGCCTGCTGCCCCTATGACCACAATGAGATTACCTAACGTGACGGGACGCATCACTTTAAGCACGTTTTCTAAGGCTTGAGGGGTGTGTGCGAAGTCTACAATGACAGCAAACGGTTCGCGCTGCACAACTTCCATGCGTCCTGGAACCCCTGTGAAGTTCCCCATTTGATTAAATAAATCGTTGACCATAACTCCTGCCTCATGCGCTGCAATAAGCGCGGCTAATGCGTTATGCACATTGTAGGCACCGACCATCGGTAAACGAGGTGCAACAATCACGCCAGCGTCACCTGAAGCCTTTAGAGACTTATCATCTTCTCTCATTGAGGAAATTCTCACAGAAAATACTTGCTCACCAGGGTGGGCTTGGATGTCTAAGAGTTGCCAGTCACTGTTAGGGTGTCGTCCATAGGAGAGGGTACGGGATTTGAGGTGCGGAGTTTGGGGTTTGGGGTGCGGGGCTTGGGATTTAGAGCTTGGGGTGTCTCCTGTCTCCTTCTTTGCTGCTTCTAAAAAATACTCAAAATTCGCATCATCATGGTTCAACACACACACCAACGCGCGGCGCATGAGCTCGAGTTTTGCTTCACGATATGCTTCAAACGTTTTGTGGAAATCCAAATGCTCTGCTGAAAGATTTGTCCAAAGTCCGTAGTCGTACTTTATCTCGTCAAGGCGGTGCTGTGCGAAGCCGTGCGAACTCGATTCAATAACAGCGTGGGTGCAACCCTCATCGCGGAAGAGGGCTAAAAACTTTTGCACTTCGGGTGCTTCAGGTGTGGTGAAGTGGCCCTCGAAGCCTAGTTTTTTTTCGCCAACTTTAATTCCTGCGGTGCTTAGTAAACCAACTTTGTACTTTGCGCTTAATAGATGATGCAGTAAAAATGAAGTCGTTGTTTTGCCGTCTGTACCTGTTACACCAAAGGTGATAAGTGAGCGCGATGGATGACCATAAAACGTTGCTGCGAGTTGAGGAATAGCGCGTTTAGCATCTTCGACTCTAATATAGGGAACGTTTTCTTGCAACGAAAGTTGGTCTCGAGGTTTTTCACCTACAATGGCAACTGCACCAGAAGCAGCAGCAGTTTGAACAAAAGCGTGACCATCGAAACTGCCACCGACTCGGGCAATAAACACAGACCCCGCCTGCACTTTGCGCGTGTCCTGAACAACACTTGTAACAGATACGTCGGACGTTATAGTTTGCCCTAAAGCGTCGTGGATGAGTTGACCTAGTAACATAGTTTGCAGGGTTTAGAATTTAGAATTTGGGTTCTTACCCAAACTCCAAACCCCAGACCCTAAACCCCCTCTGGCGCAGTAAGTCCGTGTTGTCCTAGCAGCTTCACAACTTCTGCAAACCCCTCTGCTGTTTCTACAAACTCTACCCTGTCACCAGGAATCACGACAACATCTGAGAAAGCATAGTCAGCAATAAAGTCTTCGTAAAGCGCGTTGAGGCGTTCTAAATAGTCAGGGCTAATATTCATTTCGTACTCGCGTCCTCGTTTGCAAATGTGCGCTTGCAAGGTTGGCACGCTCGTACGAATATAAATTAGTAAATCAGGTGGGCGCAGAGCCTGCAAAATTGCCTCGTACATTTTGCGGTAACTGTTGTAGTCACGTGGGTTCATAGTGCCGTCCTGAAATAAATTTTTAGCAAAAATATCTGCGTCTTCGTAAAGGGTTCTGTCTTGGATAATGCGGCTGCCAGGATTGATGAATTTGAGATGTTGTTCTAAACGCTTTGCTAAAAAAAACATTTGCGAATGAAAAGCGTAGCGAGGCATGTCTTGGTAGAAATCCTCGAGATACGGATTTTCGTCTACGGTTTCGTACACAGGTGTAAGCGAGTAACGTTCAGACAAAAGCTTGGTGAGCGTGGATTTTCCCGCTCCAATGTTTCCGGCAATGGCAATGTACATTCAATATTCCTTGTCGGGGCGAGGGGGCCCTCGCCCCGACGCAATTCCATGGCTATGCCGCTTGTGAATAGTTCAAAATTTCATCTAACAAAAATTGACGGTCTTCTTGATTATCTACAAAGTCGTAATCAGCAGCTTCAATGGTGTAAATGCTGCCTTGGTATTTAGAAAAGTATTTGTCGTAAGCCTCGCCGAGATTTCGTAAATAGGTGGCTTCCATATTTTGCTCGAAACTTCGAGCACGTTTAGAAATACGTTGCAGCAGTAAATTGGGTGAAGCGCGGAGGTAAACAACCAAATCGGGGTTGGTAAGTTTGGGGTGGAGTTGTTGGTAGAGGTCTTCGTAAAGTTCCCACTCTGCACCACGCAAATTTAGAGCGGCAAAAATAAAATCTTTGTCAAAGAGATAATCACTGACTGTATGCTGGTAAAATAATGCCCCTTGATTTAAGTCTTGGAGTTGTTTGTAGCGGGAGAGTAAAAAGAAAACTTGCACCTTAAAAGCGTAGCTTTCTGGGTCAGCATAAAAGAGAGCGAGAAACGGATTTTCTTCGACGACCTCGAGCACGAGCCTAGCTTGTAGTTCTTCAGCGAGCGGCCGGCTTAGACTTGTTTTTCCTGCCCCGATAGGCCCTTCGACGACAATGTAGCTCATGGGGGTAGTATACGAGATAATGGGTTTGCTCGAGCAAAGCAATTAGATATTTCTCCCTATGGGTTCCAATTCTCAATTGTGATTATCAAAAGGTTGATTCCAGAACTCGAGGCTGGTTTTAGTTATAGATGCAGCCCCAACTCTAAAATCGTATAAACTAAAGTTAGTGAAAATTCGTGAGCTAATCAAGCAGTTAGAAGCAGATAGGTGGGTACAAGTAAGAATGCGTGGTAGCCATCGTCAGTTTCATCATGCAGTAAAACCTGGAACAGTAACTGTTGCGGGTAAACCTAACATAGATATGTTCCAAGAGGAACACTAAATAGCACCTTAAAGCAAGCTGGATTAAACTAGGAGGTGAGTATGAAGTACATGGTTGTTATTGAAAAGAGCGAAACGGGTTTTGGTGCGTATGTTCCAGATTTACCTGGTTGCATTGCTGTAGCAGAAACCGAAGCTGAAGTGAAAGAGCTTATTGAAGAAGCGATAGCTTTTCATATAGAAGATTTACTAGAAGCAGGTGAGCAAATCCCGCTACCTACCTCCAACAGTGTTTTTGTGGATGTAAAAGCAGCTTGAACTTATTGAAAACAAATAAAAAAGCTAGGAGTTTGTAAGCAAACTCCTAGCTTTTTTATTTGCGAACTTGTGTAATTTAGGGATTAAATTTAAGACCCGTTTGAGATACTCCGAAGCTGCGGTACGTCTAAGAGCACGATGCTTCTATATCCAGATTCAATGAGTCCATCGGCACGAAGTTCGGTTATAATTTTCGAGACGCTTTCACGGGTGCTCGCGGTGCCTTCTGCAATAAGTTCGTGTGTTGCAGAAACTACAGGACGATTTTCTTCGTCGAAGGTGCAAAGGGGTGTTTCAGAAAGCTTTATGAGGTAGCGTGAAACGCGCTGACGCAAGTCACCAGTTTGCAAATGATATTCATAGTCCATAAGCCGTTGCATTTGCTTTGACAACGACTGCGTGATGGTGAGCAAATCACCATAGTTCACGAGTTGTGGATCAATAGCTTCGATTTGTGCACTAGTTAAAGCTTCTGCTACTTCTTCGCGTTTGCCGCCCATAAAGGCCTCCTCACCAAAAAAATCTCCTGGCATCACGTGGCGCACGGTGAGGATTCTCCCTTCGGGAGTCATGCGGGTGATGCGGAGTAAGCCGTCGCGTACACGGAAAACGCTTTGTGCGGGGTCGCCCGTATGATAGAGGGTTTGCTTACGGCTAAACTTGAGCATTTGTACGGGTACTTCGAGTGTAACTTGGTCGTATCTGCTGGTATTCATATTGCTGCCTCCCTTGGCATCGTCGTGACGTTACGTAGGGTGGACGTAGCCGCCAGTAATCTCGCAGCACTTCTGGCTGCATTGAAACCTGAGACCGTAACACCAAGCGTTCCCTGCCCTGGAAAGATGGTGTCGCCTGCTAGAAATAAACCGCGAATATCCGTGCGGTGAGACGGGGCGGCAAAGTTTGCATTTTTCAGGGTCTGCGGAAAACCCCCGACGGTGCCACCAGAGCGCAGCGTGAAATGTTTGAATGTTTTCGGGCTACCACTGTGCATCACTTCGATGCCTTCACGAATATGGGGTAGAGCCCGTGAGATTTTGTCTAAGAGTTTTTGCTCGAGAACACGTTTTTCGGTGTTGTAACATACTTTATTTTTGGCAAGTGCCAGCCAGTGTTGTGCGTTGACGTGTGTACTTACCGTAATGGCGCGTTTGCCTTCGGGTGCACGTGAGCGGTCCCAAGCAGGGCTGATGGAAATAAGTAGATTATCTGTACTGTGACCTGTTGATTGCTTAGTCCGCTCAATGTCCGTGATTTGCTCATAGAAGTGAACGTCTTTAGGTAAGCAACGTTCGTCTACACCTAGATAGAGCGTGAAAGCTCCCCACATCTCCGGTTGCACTTTGGCGCGTTGAGGCAGGTTACTCGAGCCCTCCTCACTCAAAAGTTCAGCAGTGTTTTCTAAGGGAACTGCGCTTATAACGATAGGTGCATCAATATCACCCTGATTGGTAGCGACACCCTTCACCACACCGTTATCGTTAAAAATAGCTTTTGCGCGAGTGGCGTAGCGAACTTGACTACCGTGACTCGAGACATACATTGCTAAATCTTTGGCAATGCTTTCTAAACCGCCAATTGTGTACTGGCAACCAAAACGGTAAATATCGAGGGCAAAAGCACCGTTGACTGCAACACAATCTTCGGAGGTTGTTTGCATGGCATCGAGGAGTTGCCCGTCAATAAAAGCTTTATGGGCCTTATCGGAGATTTTGTGCTGCTCGAGTCGTCCTTTGACGGTTTTCCAAAGATGTAAGAAGATGGGTAAAAGTTTTGGGTGTGCGCCGCGTGCAGTATCTAGAACATCTTGTAAGCTTCTAAAAGGCATGACGGGGAAGTGACTAGATACATAGTGCATGGCACTTGCGATCCGTTGCACTTCGCGCCAATAGGCGAGTTTACGCTCGGTTTGTCCGGGGAATTTCTCAGCGACTTCCTTAAACCACTCGTTGTGTTTTGTCTTAACTTCTACCGTGCGGTCAAGAAGATGCACACGAATGGCTGGGCTTACCTCGACATAGTGAGGTTCTAAACCGAGTTTGTCATAAATTTTGCGGTGTACACCGCCTTGCTCAAAACCCATTGCTACGGTTGCACCAACGGCAAAGCGGTAACCATCTTGTGACCAACCTGCAGCGCAACCACCAGGGTGAACATCGCGCTCGAGTACCACGACTTTATGCCCACGTTTTACCAACATCGCTGCAGCTGTAAGCCCAGCAATACCAGCACCGATGACAACAGCATCAGCTTGGGTGAGTTCGTTGCGGGAGGTCATACGGCTACCCCAGAGGTGAGGGATGGGGAATGAGGAATGGGAAAAATCTTTATAAACTCATTCCTCATTCCTCTTGGCTCATTCCTTCTCATTAGGATGTTTTCACTTTCTGGACAAGTTGCTCGAACTTTTCGACGGCTTTGGGGATATCAGCGGCTAAGTACAAACCGCCAAGAGTTTTAGCGAGTTCGGGGTTTTCGTTAAAAGCAGTTCCCCCAAAGATGATGAGCGGTGAAACATTTCTAAAGTAATGCTGCTCTTCCATGAGTTTTTCGGTAGCGACAGGCGTAGAAGCGGAAAGCATAATAGCGATGGGCATGACTTGATTTGACATTTCAAAAAGGTCCGAAATGGGTGTATTGGCACCGATGTAGTAGACGCGGTACCCTGCACGGCGCACCGCTACTGCTAGCATGAGGGGACCAAGTTCGTGTTGGTCTGTAGGCGCACAAGCCACAATAACAGCCGAGGCAGTCTTTATATTTGCACTGATGCTAAGGAGCGCACGCAAACGTCCGTAAATATAGCTGCTGGCGTGATGTTCAATCGTGACGTTGATAATGCCGTCATGCCACATTTGCCCAATTTGCACCATCGCTGGACTAATGAGGTTAAACATGACAGCTTCGACAGGGTGAAGGGAATGCGCTTCACTTAACACAGCGTCTGCGCGTTCTTCATCCAAATTGAGAAGTGCATTGACAAGTTCTTGTTGCATTTCGCTTAGAGGACGTGGCCCTTTAGCAGCAGGATTCATACGACGAACGAGTTCAGCAGCTCTCGAGGCTGGGATGCCGTCATCAATATGCCGTTTCATAGCATTAATGCTTTGCAGGTCACCCTCGCTGTAAAGGCGGTAGCCCGAGTCTGAACGCTCTGGAATAGGGAAACCATATCTGCGTTCCCATTGTCTAAGTGTACTAGCAGGGACACTGGTGCGTTCTTCGACTTCGTTGACGGTGTACTTACCTTTCACGGTAGTGACCTTTCGTAGCGAGCAGAATTTCTCGCTAAATTTCTTTATACAACTGGGTGAGAGAAAGGAGGATAGATGTACAACCCTTGTATAACCTGAAACGTAGCATAGGGTAAATTCCGTAAAATGTCAAGATAAACTACAATGTGTGAAAAGTCCCTGTTAAACGCTCATTTTTGTTATCTACCCTTCAGAAACATTAAATTAGCTTGTATAAGCTTAGTACAAGGACAATTGTTGAGCTAGCCTACAAAGCTTATTAGACTTGTACAGGGTTTGTTTAGTAGAAATGTCCGGGAGTTTGGCTGAAATTTTAGTGGAGTGCTATATTTCCCTATGACCTCTTGGATTGATTGGTACAAGCTCGAGGGTTCTATGCCCCTTGATGAGTTACCTACTTTTCACCGCGCTTTTCTAAAACTGACAAAACCTGATGAAGCCGATTGGGATACGGCCTTTTTGCGCCAAGTGCAGGGCAAGGTGCAAGGAAGCTTAAAAATGCTCGAGCGGCAGGATTTAGCCAAAGTCGAAGGCGAGCGGTTACTGGTTGCCAAAGAAATGGTTCCCAAAGAATTTTATAAGTACATCTACTAATCGGAATAACGGAGTTAGGGAAACCCTATTCCTAACTCTCTAACCCCTGACCTGCTTATCATTTCCCAACGTCTTAGAGGAAGAAAGAGTGTGTTTTACCTTATGCCTCAAAGGATACTAATATTGGTGATAAAGGGATCACCTTCTTTTTGAAAACACACAAAAAGCCCCCGAGCTGCTAGGTGCAAGCTCGAAGGTTGTCATAGGGGTAGTGCTCGAGTTTTAGGGTTTGGGGTGTAAGGAATTAGCGTCTGGTTTTATTCCAGACGCTAATTCCTTGCCTTTTTACTGCACGTACTGACTTACATAAATATTAGCTCCACCGCAGGTTGCACTTTCTGCACACACTGCTTCTTGCCAAACGATAAAGATATTACCGTTTTTATCTACCAACACGTCACCATCATCAGCAATCTTATTACTGTCTCGCTCTAAAGTGTCGCCAAGTTTTTGCCACGCACTACCTGTCCAAAGTTGTGCTGTAAGTTTTTGCCCTCGAGGGGTATAAAGTACAAGGGGCTGATTGTCACGGGTTGTGAGTGAGACCGCTTTATATGTTAAACCGAGATTTTGTGTTGTGCCTGTAACACCAAGCTCTGTGCCAGAGCTGTAAAAACTTGTTGCTGTAATCAGTTGATTCACTTCATTAAGTGTGTAGGCAAACACGTAGCGACCACGCTGTGTTTCAGTCCAACCACTTTCTGCCCACGTATAAAAGAGTGAACCGTAACCGAGAGGATTGACTGCTTGGAGTACAGGTTTGCCGTTAGTTTCTAAATCAAAGCTGTTCGCCATTATTATTGAAAGAGCAGTCACTACAGGCTTTCTTTTGGAAAGTGGCAATGGTATTCCAAAAACTATTGTTCCAGCGTTTTACAGTGTTCGTACCTGTGGTTTTATCTTGGAAAACGGCGTGAGCCTGACCACTCGAGTTCGTTTGTAACTGGTTAGGCCTAGTAAAGCTACCGAGAGAGTGCCAGGAAGTGGTAGAACGCAAGACTTCTACGTTTACGTTGCCATTCTTGGGTTGAGTGATAACGAGGGCGTTACTGTGATC
>JBOFGY010000079.1:0-3465 GCA_051649365.1 Trueperaceae bacterium | reverse complement strand
GGTGATGAAAGGTTAGAAGACCCCCTACTGCTCGACCCAACCGACGATGATGACCCTAATCTTTTGTCTTTCAATATGGAAGGCCGCGCCGTGCCATTACCAGGATTGAATGACGTTTGGATGAAACACAGAGTTGAGTATTCTATTGAGCGTTATAACTTGGATTTTCCAGCACTTATGGATAAACGAAAAGTTGTCTGGCAAGAATGTTGGCAACGCATTGAAGAGTATCGAAACGAGTACGTCAAGTATTCGCAAAGTAATGGAGCAAATCCGGTAGCGAGACAACAAATCAAGGAAAAAATGAAGGCGATTCGAGAGATGGTTCGTTCAGAGAGGGAACTCTCGGCAGTGGCGAGAGCTTGCATTCTGAGTACAGGTGATAGACAACTTCAAGGGATATTGCAAAGTAGTTGAGGATTTCATAGAAAAATTGGCTAGTTGTTGTGACCTAAACACATGACAAAACTTTTAAGGCGAGCTTCCAGGAGACAAAGCGAGTGTCGTGTTCAATGAACAAAGCTCTAAGGGCATCAAGACCGCGCCGAAAGAGACTAAAAAGGGGATAACCGTTAGGCATCCTCCTGGTAGGATGATGAGCAATAACACGTTCGGCAATGCGTAATGCCCAGAGGATAGCTAAGCCAAGGAAAATGACAAGATTAGCGAGTTTATCTGGGGAAGTTAAGCGACTGAGTTCGAGCTGAAAGCCCCGCGATTTGAGGACACCAAACAGGGATTCAATACGCCAACGCTCTTTGTAAAGCTGTAAGCCTTCTTGCGAGTCAAGGTTGGTAATGATGATGAGGAAATCCCCATTTTTTAGGCGACAGCCTGCAATATTAACCGTCACACCATAGACCTCAACATGATGAAAAGTACGAAGTTTTTTGCTACTGAACCAGTCACGCGCTGCTTGCGTTGTGCCTGCAATGCTGATGAGCGTGTCACGCGTTAGACGTAAAGCAAAGTTGATACGAGCGTCACTCAGATGTTTAAGAAAAGCAACACTGGCAAACTCTCGATCTGCCGTGAGTACCTCAATATCGTCAGGTACAACAAATGCAAGCAGTTGGTCGAGGATGCCAATGCGTTCATCACTATTGCTACCGCCCGCCTTGTTTAAATCCTCGACCAGTAAGGGTAAGGCGATGGTTTTATACGCAACACCCAGCGTCAACACATTCACCTTTTGTCCATTGCTGCCCCACTCACTTCTGTCCAGGCTGAGCTTGAGTTTTCTGCCATGTGCCTTTGCCTCGTTTTGCACAACGTTCAACAGCTTCTGGGGTTCTATGTTCACTTCTTCTAACAAGCGGTGCAGTCGCCTGAGATTACTTTCAGGTGCAACCTGTTTATGCATTCGGTTGGCTATCTGACTTAAATGTACCGACTTCGCTTTCATCGCCCCGATCATGAATAATCCCAACGCTTTTGACCTCTGTTCGTACAACTTTAACTGTGCTTTTAACACTTTCCCTAATTTGCTATGCTCTTTCATGGCTATGCTCCTTTGGTCGGGTTTGTATAGCCTTTCTTATAGCATTTATTGACCTTCCTGAGTTTTGTCATGTGTTTAGGTATAAAGTAAACTGTTGGTATGAAAAAACACACGCCCAAAACTACTAAAGCTAAATCCTTCAAACCTAAGAAGATTTACCCTGGTGTAGCTGTGTGTCTCGAGGAAACTTGGACGAGCGCGGAAATTCGTAAAGCGTTCCTGTCCCGAGTGAGGCGGGTGTTGTGATTCACTGGAGCCAGGCATTTATCACCAGATTTTCTGGCCCACTTTATTGCGGGGAGTTTGAAAAGGTTATGAAGCTCCTCCTGCAACTAAACGTGTTAATGCAAAGGCAATCTCTTTGGCCCAGCCTTCAATCACGGCCCAGTTACGGTAGTCACCACTCGTGCCGCGCAGTGAACTGCTGACTAAATAATCTTCGGCAGATAATTTCGTGACATCAATTTTGCCTGAGAACAGCACAATGCTCTGCGGGCGAATAATGTCGAGAGAGTCTTTTAGGTTTTCAGGAACGTGCCAGCCCCCCAAAACGTGAACGGGGTCATCGTGCGTGGCGGGACCGCTCGAGAATACCCATACTTCTTTTTTAGCTAATACATCTCGAAACTTTTCTATGAAGTCTCGAGCAGGAGGTAACCAGTTACCCCCGTATAAGCTACTCCCGACCACTACTGCGTCATACGGTGCGAGGTTCTGGACATCGGAGGCGGCTCGAGCTGTCGCGCTGATGCCTTGCTGTTGCAGCACTTTGGCAATACGCTCGGCGATTTCTTTGGTGGAGCCGTATTTACTAGCGTAAGTCACGAGTGTTTGACTAAACATAAACACCTCTTTGGGCTTCAGCGTAACGAGTCTAGCTTTACTAACTCATCAGTTAGACACCGACAAGAGGAGTAGGACTTTCTCTGACAGCAAACAATCTCAGTACACTGTAAATCAAATTTTGACAGGATAAAAGAAAAGATTTACCACAGAGAACGCTGTGTAACGAAGCGAAGCTACAGAGATAAATCATAGAAGTGTAAAATCACAAGCGGCGTTGGTCTTTTTCTCATAACAAACGCTTTTGCCAAATCTTTTTCTGTTGCTTCGCATGACTTCGTACCGTTCTCTGTGGTTCAATTTCCACACGATCAAGGTGTCAGGAGTTCGTTTACGGTGTACTTAGTAGCTTCGTGATTCGTTTTTTGACTTACGCTTTTACGAATAACGAACAACCAAAAACGAAAAATGCTTTTTCGCTCAAGCCATCGCGTCGGCAATTTCGGTGATGGGCAAAACCTCATTTGCGACTTCACGCACGGGGCGCACCATCATGACGGGAATATGCAAAGCCCGCAAGACTTTTTCGGCAACACTGCCCATCACGACGCGGCTTAATCCTGAGCGTCCATGTGTGGCCATCACGACGATATCTATATGTTCGTAGTCAACAAAATCGCTAATTTCTTGGGCAGCTTCACCAAAACGCACGGCTGTCTCGACCTTGAAGCCTGCACGCTCGAGCCTCGTCTTTGCCCCTTGCATCGTGGCTAGAATTTTTTCTTCATTGTCTTTCCAAACACGGTCAACAAAGGCAGAGCGGTCAGGCTCGAGGGCGCGGCGCATTTCACCAGAAACTTTGTCGTAGCCCACTTGGGCGGCCCAGGTTGCAGGTACACCTTGCTGCACTTCTTCTAACTCTTCGGGAATGGGTGCGACCTCGAGCAGGGTGAGCGAATAATTCCTTGGTGACAATAATTTTTTGACATCTTCAAACACGCTTTGACTAAAGTCAGAACCATCAATCGGAATGAGTGCTTTGAGCATACAGACCCCTTTCACACATGTACGCCCTAGCCTACGTCTTCGCCTAGTTTGCATCATCCGCAAAGCTCCGACGTAGGATGTCAGAATTTGTAGGTCATCTTCTCTTAACTTTTGTTTGATCTCGTAGACAGTGA
>JBOFGY010000078.1:0-12849 GCA_051649365.1 Trueperaceae bacterium | reverse complement strand
TAACTATCAAGTTGTTCTAAACGTTTCACGATGCGAGTGTACCAAATTTCACTCAAAACTCAAATTGGACTCGAGTGAAAAAGTAAAACAAATGTTAGAAATACTAAGGATAGACTCTTAGCTTATAAACTCAATGCTTGCAAGCGCGTGTTCATATTACAAAGTGATGCTATATAGTACAAATCAACGCCTTAAAACGCTAAATAGACTACAGAAAAAACATGTTGCTTCTTTTAGCCTTTTGTTAGAACCATGGCACCTATCCTCACAACCGTTCATGCTTTGAACCTTTACGGGTCTATATTCAGGCTGACCCCTAAAGGAGTGCTATGATTTACTCACCAGAAGAGACCGAGGCTCCCACCATGCGAAATATGGCACATTTACTCACCCCTCACACCCCAGACTTTGACGAGACAGGGGAGACAACCTTACACGACTTCATTGCTCGGCTCATCACAGGTTTGGGTGAAGATGTGCAGCGCGAAGGTCTACTAAAAACGCCGCAGCGCGTCGAGCGTTCTTTACGCTTTTTGACGAGTGGCTACCATGCCGATATGAAAACAGTTCTCAACGACGCACTCTTCGAGGCAGATGGTTCTGAAATGATTGTCGTTAAAAATGTTGAATTTTACTCGCTCTGTGAGCATCATATGTTGCCCTTTTTTGGCAAAGCGAGTATTGCCTATATTCCCAATAAAAACATTCTGGGTTTAAGTAAATTTGCTAGAGTTGTAGATGTGTTCGCTCGCCGGATGCAGGTGCAAGAGCGAATGACGAGTCAAATTGCTGATGCGCTGATGGAAGCCCTCGAGCCCCAAGGTGTTGCGGTTGTAACAGAAGCGAGCCACCTTTGTATGATGATGCGTGGCGTAGAAAAGCAAGGTTATTCTACCAGCACGAGCGCGATGCGCGGTTGCTTCCGCGAGGACGCTAGAACGCGACAAGAGTTTCTCGAGTCCATTCGCTCTTGACTATGGTTTTATAGAAATTTCCAAGTACATATCAAAACTCAGTCGAGCGAGATTGCTTCGTGGTGGTGTTAACGGTGTGCTCAGTTAACGATGAACACATCACAAGCCTAGGCTCGCAATGACGGAATCACTCGTCATTGCGAGCCGCAGTGACGTTCCCCTGATTTACTAGAGAATTAGTTAGAGCGTATTTCATAAAGGTTGACCAGAAAGGGAGTAGCCACAGTTAAGGAAGAAGCCGCGAACATCCTTGGGAGAAACCGCGTCAAGAGCTGTTTTGATAGCTTTATCAAATGCCTTAGCGGTAGCCGCAGCCAAAGAGCGCAAGACTGTTTTAATTTTGGAGAAAGCACACTCAATGGGTGTGAGGTCAGGTGAGTAAGCAGGTAAGAAGCGTAACGTACATCCAGCTTGTTCAATCAACGTTCTGGCTTTGGTGTTTTCGTGAACTCCAAGATTATCGAGGATGACGGTCTACTGCTCACGTTGTTTCCTCAAGGCTGCTTCCTGGGCGAGTCCAATTTCTCTTGGTCTGCCTGGTGAGACATCGGCTTCAAGGCTGCTGCGTTCCTGCCGACGTTTCAGGTAACGCCTGGCCTTTCAGGTAACGCCTGGCCGTGCGCTCACTCACTTCATATTGTGCTGCAACTGCTTCTAGGCTCTGTCCTTCATCTATAGCTTTGATAATTCGTCTTCTTAAATTTAGGGAGTACGCTCTCATACTCCACCTTATACTTTTGACAACCTTTTTGCAATTCGCTCTAATGTTTATTCTCGTAACCAAGATAGAGAAAACAATTGGGGTCTCAGTAAAATACTCGTGCTCGAAAATGCTTTAAGTTTAGGTCAGGACACCAGGTTTGGTACTCCAAGTGCTATGAGTGAAGGTACAGTCATTGCTGGGGCTGAAGGTGTTGAAGGTCGTGGGGGTAGTTTACATATTCAAACCATAAGACAAGTTAAGCATTTTGACAGGTTTAGAGGGCTCGAGTCTCGAGCCCTCGTTTGTACAGGCTCACTCCAAGGTTCAACCTAAGAGTGAACCTTGTGTAACTTTAAGTTTGCTCGAGTGAAAAGAAGCTTTGGTTTTTGGCTCGAGAGGAAGAATGAATGCCAGGTGTTTATGGGTTGATAGATTCTCGAGCCTGTGCTCTAGCTGTTTGTCCACTCTTGTACCACTTCATCAACCAGCCTTGGAGGGGACGCTCGAAAACTTCATAAACCATCAAGCCTATAAACGTTGCAATCAAAAATGTAAAGATGCCAAGTATTTCGACATTGATCTGTTGCAAAAGCGTTATCGTTTCGATGATAGGGAAAACCAAATAACTAATCACGATAGTGTGAACGAGATAGGTCGCATACGAAGCGTCACCGAGTTTGACAAGAAATGCGGGCACACGTAATCCAAAGCATATTTCCCAAAAGACCAAGCTAAAGACGAGTAAGGTACTTGGTATACCTCTGAAAAGATAACGATGTGAAAAATCGGCTTGTAAAAGAATACCAATCACATAGCCCACAAGACTTAGGACAAAGCAACTCATGAGTAGCCAACGTGCTGGGCGTTTACCCAGTACAACAGCGTAGCCAAGGAGCATTCCCATGGGGAACTCGAGCAAAATTCCATCTGTAAAAAAATTGCCAAGAGCCGAGTTACCTATGGGCCAAGGTATAAAGACAAGCAGAGAAAATGTTGCGATAACCACAGATAGTGTCCAGCGAAAGCCAATACTCAAGGCTAACGTAAAGACAAGATAAAAAAAGACTTCAAAACTCAGTGTCCAACCTACGCCAAGAATCGGTTGAATATCGCCAAGTTCATTATAGGTAGGAAATAAACTTATGGCACTAAGAAGGCGGTGCCATTGCAAGTCAAAATCGAGACTTTCAGCAAAGGATTGACCAGCACGAATAGCAAGAATTGTTTTAAGCGTAGCTAGACCAACTAAAAAAAGACTAACAAGCCAGTAAATAGGGTAGATGCGTAAAATGCGGCGCATTAGAAAATCTTGAATGGTGTTTTCTTTTCTAAAATACGGTACACCAACATACACCATAATAAAACCGCTGATAATAAAGAAAATATCTACACCTACGCCACCAAAACCACTTAGCCCTGCAAACTGGCTAATCCAAGGTATTCCTGCAACTTCGGGGCTATCACGAAAAGCTGCTTCGACGTGAGCAGCAACAACGAGAAGGGCTGCAATAGCACGGAGAGCTTGGATGCTATGAATGGTTCTTCTGGGTTGTGCTGGAGGAATAGTAGGTAACATAAGATGTTAGTTTGCTACAGAAGCTTTGGAGCTTAGATCGTGTTTTGTACCATATACAACTGCCTTAAATAGAGCTCCTTTTTCTTCCCAAGCTTGTCGAAGCTGCGGCTTAAACGCTACCATTTCGGCCTTGAGTGTAGTCTGCTGTTGTAAAAAAGTCTCATAAGCAGCGCGAATTCCTTCCGCCGTGTTGGCAGTGTAAACCGAGCCTTTAGAAAAATACTCGCGTAGAAATTTAGTATCAGAAAGGATGAGCGGTTGAGTAAATGATATGGCTTCGTTGGCTGCACACAAGGTTGTATTTTCACGTGTCGTTAGTGCAAGTATGCCATCCACCGAGCAGAGTAGTGTTAGATAATCCTGGAGTGGTGTATAACCTGTGAAGACAAGATTCTTTTGCTGTTGATATTGCTCGAGCACGTGTTGTGGCGCACGACCTGTTACATAAAGCGTTGTGTCTGGAAAATGCCCAAAAGCCTCAAAGACAGCTCCGTAAGGTTCATCTACATCAAAGGAGCAGACAAAGGCCATGGTGTGTTGACCCTCGAGCTTCTTGGGACTTAGTGCGGGTGGGTCAAAAAGCCTGTCGGGTACGACGATAGCCCTGCCACCACTTTCACGAACAACCCCAATATTTTCTTCATTGGTAACAACCACGACATCGGCGCAGCGGTGGATATAGCGGTAAAGAAAAAAGAACTGCTGCAAAAGTTTTTTATCAGGCGTGAGTGCGTCTGAGTGAGCATCTACAATAAGCTTATAGCCAAGAACAGATTTAAGAAGACAGGCCAAAAGCCCTAAAAAAATGGAAGGACATTGCACGATAAGCGTTTGAGGACGATGCTTAAGTAAATAGCCAACGGTATTGAGTACAGCCATAGGGTGTCGCAGCCAACGTGAGTGGTGCGAGGCAAAGACTTTGTTCTCAATGCCTAAATAGTCACAAAGTTCTTTAGTGCGGCGGTGTTTTTCCCAGGAAATCCAACTAATCATGGGGTTAAGTATAACTGAGGAAATAAAGAGATTTCCTAGGATAGTCACATTGATAAAGAAGACAAGTGTACTCAACGAGAGACAGGGTTGGGCTGAATAACTGTTTTTTTGTGAGACTCGAGTGAAAAAGGACGTTCAATTAAAAGAAAAAGAAGAGTAGAAGGCACGAACGTGACCAACAGCATCAAGGGTAAAAATATCCAAAAGAGCAGTTCTGAAGTGTTGTTGGGAAGTAAGCGGTTCGTAATTAAAAAACAAAATCGGAGCGCGAGACCATGAATAAGGTAATAGGAATAGCTCATGTTGCCTAGCCAGCGCAGGGGTGTCCAGTAAAAGATGTTTTGCAACCATAGAGCTGGTTGTGTAAAGCAAACAAAACAAAAAAGAAACATGCCAATGGACAGTACGAGAGCTTTCAACGTGGATTCACTCGGTGTTATGACAGGTAATAGGGCATAAGCAAAGCTAAGGCATAGCGCGGTGCTCCCAAGCCAAGAAGGTAGAGGTTTAATAAGGTGATAGGTCATTACTTCATACAGCAAAATACCTGCAATGAAAAGAAGCATACGTTCGTGACCATCAAACACGAGGTGATACATAAGGAAGATCATCGTGATGATACTAAAAAAAGCGACACGCCAACGTACTTGTCTTGTTCTGAGAGTGAAAAGAGTAACGAGCAGCGGGATGATGAGATAAAAAAGCATTTCATAACTGAGTGACCATGTGACGGTGTTCAGTGGTGGGATATTAAAAATGCCAGGTAATAAGAAAAAATTTTGCAGCAAATAAATGGTACCTTCATTCCATGAAGGGGGTATTTTACTTTCAGTAGGAAAAAGAAAAGAAAGTGCGGTGTAAAGGAAGAAAACAACTGTAAAGGTTGGATAAATGCGTTCAATACGCCGTTTCATAAATTGAGGAAAAGGCTGTGCACGTTTGATGACAGAGCCGTAGATGAGGTAACCACTCAATACAAAAAAGAGGTCAACACCTGTGTGTCCTATGTTGTACAAAGCCTGAGCTATAGTGCTTGTAAGAGACGACTTGGTTGCTGTTGCTAACCAAGCACTGCTTTTTGCTAGCGAGACATAGTGGACAAAGAAAACCAAAACAACAGCAAAGCCACGCAAACCTTCCATGATCCGGAGGTTTTGATTTTCGCCTCGAGTAAGCTCGAATTTTTGTGTTAGCCAAAATAGAAGATACATAACCTATCAATATTGTACACATTTGCTGTGCAGTAAATCTTTGTGTAGGGGAAACAAACCAGCTTAGAGTATAAATACTTATTCACGTCCAATATTTTTGTTGGAGTGTCATAGTACATTCATATGATGATGTTCACTAGGATGAAAGCGCATTTTAGGGAGTAGACAAATGTTGGGGGGTGAGCAAACGTTGTTGTTCTGTTTGATTATCTCGAAAGCGATAAAGCCAATAATATCGCAAGCCATGAGGTAAAGCTAAAGCGAACCAAAAATACTTCTTATGGAGTTCCGGATTTGTAATACCTCCAACTAGAAAGGCGACGAAAATAGCGAGAACCAGCAGCCAGTCACTTCTTACATGTTTATCTAAATGAACTGGGGCAGTTATAATAGTAAGAAACCACAAAATAAATAGAATAAAGCCAACAACGCCAAGTTCGACCAAGACCTGTAAGTAGATGTTGTGTACATTTCTTGTCTTAAAGCGCCCGCTACCATCATTCCAAGTGATGTCACCTGAGACGCGCTCGAGATACCTCACATCCATAGTCTTTTCAGCAACAGACCACCCTTTGCCGATAACTGGGTATTCGAGGTACATCTGCCAAGCTACAAGCCAAATATCCGTTCGCCCTGCGCCTCCCGAGGATACAGCGTCACTGGCACGGTAGCGAGCGAAGTCAACAACGGCTGGAATTTGCGAAACGACAAAGGTACCCAAAATAACGGCAATGATAATAGAAAGATAATGGCGCAAATTTAGTCGTGGTAAGTAGACAATCATGATGGCGGCAATGGTGGCAACCCAAGAACCGCGTGTGCCAGATAGAATCATGCCCATAGCAAAGAGAAGCATGAGGAAAGCATTGAACCAGCGTGTACTTGTTCGTTTGCTTGTAATAACATAATGAAAAGCTGTTAAAAAGGCAGGAATCAGTGAAAATGCGAAAGTTTCTACACCTTGTCCTTCAATGCCAGACGTGCGGGATTCACTCGACAAACCTGAAACGTTTCCAGCATAAGCGAAAAAGTTATAGATGCCTAACATAGTAATGATAAAAGCACTTACGGTGTAACCATTCAAAATAGTTTTTAGTTTTTCAGGAGCACGTGACACATAATCAATGATGAGCAAGGTGGCAATAAAAAGCTGTAAGGTTTGGAAATAGTAAGCCCAACTAGGTTGGGGTGACCATGTTAAACTTGCCGTAATCCACCCCAACCACAACCAAGCTGCAAGGGGCATCACTCGCCAATTAATTTGAAAACGGCGGTGAAACAAATATGTGGCAAAAAATAAAATCCCAGCTAAGCGCGTGGGTGTTCCTAATGCAGCGAAAACAGCGAGTTCCTCGAAGGGAATGAGCACAACGTAAGCAAGAAGCGCATAAAGAGGCCTCGTGAACAGAAAAAAGACGATGCCGACAATACTAATTAACGCGAGGATGAGCAGAGATTCTCGAAAGAACATGGGCGGTAGCACGAGGGCCGTAGCTGCTAAAATACACGCAACCGTAAAACCGACAGGATGACGAAATAGTGAAATCATAAAAGCCCCAAATATTTTTGCGCCGAAGCCTCCATTGAGAAGACCAGCCCACGCTCTTTTAGTTTACCTTTATCGGGTGGATTCGCAAGCGTTGTGGTCACAGCCTTTGCTAAGGCAGTAGGATTACGCATGGGTACGAGTTGACCATACTGTCCGTCTTGCAAAATCTCCCTCGAGCCCCCTGGGCAATCCGTAGCTACGACAGGCGTACCTAGTGCCAGAGCCTCAATCAGGACAGTGGGCAACCCCTCCCAAGCAGACGAGGAAATAAGCATGTCTGCGTTTTTGATGTAAGGGTAAGGGTTGTCTACAAAGCCAGGCATCGAGAGGTTATCGCCAAGGTTGAGTTCTTTAGCTAGAGACTCGAGCGATTCCCGTTCTTCACCCTCGCCTAAAATAAGAAGGTTGGCTTGGTGTGTTTTACGCATTTCAGCAAAACTCCGTAACAACGTACTGAAATCTTTTTGTGCGCTCAGTCGTCCAATTGCTAAAAGAATAGGCACAGTTTTTTGCTGATAAAAAGAGTGGTTTGCCCCTTCTTCACTTTTGCTATAAAGCGCAGGTGTTACAACGGGGTTGTAAATAATATGGATGGATTTTTTGAGGTTGAAATAAGTCTGTGAATCATCTGCGACGGCTTGGGATACGGCTACAATATAATCTGCTCTCGGGTAAAGCCATTTGCAAATTTGTGTATAGATTTTTTTTAGGTTTTCCTTACCGCGATAATCTTCACGGCTAAACGCGGTGTGCAAGGTGACGGCGTGCTTTGTGGGTACACGCGCGAGAGCTTTGGATACAATGCTCACGATATCAATATAAAGGTTGGCACTGATCAGTAAATCAGGTTTTTCCTTACGCAAATAGTTATAAAATGGTATGACACTTTTGCGCGTACTGCCGCCACCCACGAAAAGTCTCGAGTCCTTGGAGCGTTGTGCTAAAAGTTTACCTTGACCTGTTGTGACGAATAAATCAACCGCTGCGCCTTGTTGCAATAAAACTTCGGCGAGGTTGAGCGCGTAGCGGTCAATACCGCCATCGTCAATGCGGTCAGGAAAAATGCAGATGCGTGGTATGGCCGTACCTTTAGAGTCCAGAGAGTGTACGGTTTTTCTCGATGAAGCTGGCCCATTCGGCAGGAACATCTTCTTCGGGATAAATCGCACTGACAGGGCAAGCGGGTACGCAAGCACCACAGTCAATGCACTCTTCAGGGTGAATGTAAAGCTGGTCATCGGCTTCATAGATACATTCAACAGGGCAAACATCTACGCACGATTTGTCTTTCGTGCCAATGCAGGGTTCAACGATAATGTGTGGCATATGTCCTCCGGCGAAACCGCGTTTCGCGTACACCATTGTTAAAGATTTCATTTGTCACGTCAAGAGACAAGGGTACAGGTTTTGGAATCTAGGGTTTAAGATAGGTAAAAACTATACTCTAAACCAGCTTGTGAATTTCTACCTCTCGTAGGTCTAGACCCTCTCGTACAATGAGAAAGATATGTTAAAGCCCCGTGAGATGGCCCTCGAGCTCCTCGAGTACAAAATGAGCGATTTGCAGAACCAGCGGCATATTTCGGGGGGAATTGCTAGTGCTTGGGAGCTATATGACTATCTCTGTGTTGAAATGAACTTATTAGGGGGAGAGCAGCGTAAACGGCTCGAGGACATTGGGCGCACCTTGCGTTATATCAGCGAAACACCCGGGCAGACAAAAGTGTTAGCCGACACATTTGAGGCTCTCGTTATCGAGAGTTTTCCAGAAATTACTCTCACGGACGAGACCACTCCCCCCACTTTACAAATGTTTCCAGCGCAACTGCTTCCAGCCGGAGTTCCCGAGGTACCTAGGGCCAGCCTCGAGCAACTTAGCCTTGAACAACAAGACGAGCAGCGCATTTTGCAAGACTTAGCTAGAGAAGTGTGGCATCAAGATTTAACGCTAGTCTTACAGCAGCTTGCAGTGCAATACCGCGTTGAGAAAGATCGTATGACTGCGCGGCTTATTTATACACTCGTTCGCAATCTCGAGCACTATGCCAACACACCTAGTTTTGTGAAAGACACTCAGCTCACGAATTTTCAAATCACTCAGTCTGTGCCTGAAGTGCAAGACCCACTCGTTTCTTTTAATAGTGCAGAGACTATTACCGCTATTTTGCAAGAATTTGTCGAGTTGGTTTTCTCGCTCGCGCATGAGGGGCAACATAAAGATTTGCAATTACCTAGGGGGCAAGTCTTGGAGTACCTCAAACGTTTGGGTCTCGCAGTTACCAGAGACCCTTATGCAGGTTACTTTAGTTTGCTCGCTAAGAAGGGTGTGAATAGTCAGCAGATTCGGGCTGCTCTCGAGCAGTTAGCTAAAGCACCGTTGCGCCCAGACGAGCGGCAGCAAAAACGCCAAGAACTCGAGGCCAAGCTCAACTTAGCTATTGCCAATGAGCGCAAACAGCGCGAATTTTTTATGAAAGAAACGCAAGCTTTTGCCGTGCTCATCGAAGATTTTTTTACAAAAATCACGCCGCATTTGCCGAAGCGTGTGGGTGGTAAAGCGAGTGACCCGCAACTCTCGGGTGGAGTATTATTTGCAACTACACCCGCGCTGAACATTACAGTTGTACCAAAAGAAGCCAAAGCTGTGACGGTGTGCGTGCGTGGCCCCGTACGCTTTACGCTCTCAGGTATTGATGTAGGGGTGATGGGTGTGCAGGGGGCCTTTTCACTCTATGTGGGCGGGAAAGAATATCGGCTCGAGCCTAGGCAAAGCATTGACCTGGGTAAGCAAAAACTTTTTGCCTGCTATCAGGAGCATTATCTTCACTTAAAACTCCACGATGAGGTGCGCTCACTTGCTGCTGTCGTTGCTGAGGCCCTGGCCGTGCTCGAGGTGTTGCGTTCGCCGCAGCGTGACGCACTCCTCAGAACCCTCAAAGCTGCAACGAATGCTACCGCAGGTGAAGCACAAGAACTCGTGGCTCAAGCCCTACTGCGTTTTCGTGAACTTAGCAGCTCGGCTCCGAACCGTAAGGGGGTGGTGAGCGGTTTACTCCAGGGTGCGGTAAAAGCAGAAGGCTTGTCTTTGCCCGATACGGTGTTGAACCCCGTCGTGCAGCGTGTGGTCACGGCACTCACCGTGACACCTCAAGATTTGCAGCGTGTGTTAGATAACGCGGATAAAACCTTCTCGAGTCTTTACAAACTCCGTGATGAACCTGTTACGTTGGCAATTGCTGGCCAATTCCTGAGCTTGCGTCTTTACAAAGGGAAAACAGAGGATGAGCCGCAGAGTGTTGTGGTGTTGCAGCCTGGACGTGTCTTAGGAACGTTTTCGTCTTATCTGTTAGCACCTTTCTTAAATGGCACACTACTTTGTGTACGCTCTGGCCCAGAGGTTGCGGTGTTGTACTTTGATAAAGTGCCGATGGTAGCGACCCCTCGTTAACTACCCAGATTTGATTTGCAGATTACGAAGAACGCATCCTTCGTTCGCGCACTTTCCCCACCAAGAGGATGGGTTCACGAGATTCCGAATGATTACAACATTGGCTCGAAATCCATCTAATTTAGTTTGCGCTTTTCAAGAGTAACGTTACGGGGTCGCAACGTTATACTAGATAAATGACGCAATCAATCAAACCGATCGCACTTGACGCAATGGGTGGTGATCACATGCCCCACGCTGCCGTAGATGGGGCTGTGCAAGCCTCTAAAGAAGGTATTCCTGTTATTTTAGTGGGTAAAGAAGAGGTGTTAAAAGCAGAACTTGCTAAGTATGCCTATGATGTGCCTATTGTTCACGCGGATGATGTTATTGACATGGATGATAGTGCAACAGATGTGCGGAAGCGGCGGGGCTCGAGCATCATGGTGGCGATGAGCCTTGTGAAAAAAGGTGAAGCGTCTGCCTGTGTTTCGATGGGCCACTCTGGCGCGACGATGGCCGCGGCCCTTTTTGGACTAGGACGCTTGAAAGGTGTTGAACGCCCCGCAATTCTTGCGAATATTCCAAGCAACACAGGCTATGTAGCCCTCGTAGATGCGGGCGCGAACGCCGATTGCCGCCCCGTTCATTTGCAGCAATTTGCGATTATGGGCAGTGCCTACGCGCAAATTTTTTATAACAAACCTGCACCAACCGTTGGGCTTATGTCTATTGGTGAAGAAGAGGGCAAAGGCAACGAACTCGTGCGCGAAACCTTTCCCCTACTGAGAGCAACACCAAGTATCAATTTTTTTGGCAACGTCGAAGGGCGGGATTTATTGAAAGGCACAACGGATGTCATGGTTACCGATGGTTTTACTGGAAACGTCATGCTCAAACTCGCAGAAGGTGAAGCCAAAGTTTTATTTTCCTGGATTCGTGACGCGCTCACAAACAATGGGCTTTTCGTAAAACTTGGTGCAGCACTCGTGAAACCTGCATTGCGAACGATTGCAAATCGCATGGATCCTCATGAATATGGGGCGCAGCCACTTTTGGGTGTAGATGGTTACGCCTTTATCGGGCATGGTAGTTCAGATGCAAGAGCCGTGCGTAATGGTCTAAGAACAGCAAAACGTGCCGTGGAAGCAGGGTTGGTCGAGAAAATTCGGGAGGGGGTGCGTGGTGTTGAAGCTCAACACTAAGTATCATAGTTTAAGGAAATTATGTGGTATCAGCGCATCAGTGACAATCCAGGAAACTTTTTTCTTGCGCTAGCACTCTACGCACTTTTCGCTGTCGGATTTTTGATGGTGGGTTACTTTTTGCTATCGCGTTGGTTGCGCTATGCGCGGCGCACGATAGACGAGCGGGATATCTGGAGCCCTGAAAGCAAGACAGCCGAGTACGAACGTCTAAATCTTTTGCGTTACTATCTGCGGCGCACGCTCGCGGTGCTTGCTTTTGCTTTATGGCTGAGTCTTGTCGCCCTCGAGTACCAAGTACCTGTTGTTTATAATTTAGCATCTGCTGGGCGCACATGGCTAAGTACCGGCGGAGTTGGCAAACTTTTTCGCATTGCTGTAGTTGGAATTGTGACCTTGAGCATCTTGGCCTTCGTGCGTCGCTCGGCCACCGTGCTGACACCCACCAAAGGTGAGTGTTTTCAGCGCGAAATTGCGCGGGCAGCAACGATTCGGAGTATTGTCGAGTCATTGGCCCGAGTTTTGTTAGCTATTTCGTTTGTTCTTTACGCGCTGAATGAACTAGGCGCACCCGTGAGCACGTTTTTAGCAGGCTTGGGTATTCTTGGTCTAGCTGTGTCTTTTGGGGCGCAATCACTTGTCAAAGATTTATTGAATGGCTTTTTTATTCTAGCGGAAGAGCAATTTGGGGTTGGCGATGTCGTGCGAATTGGTGACTTAAGTGGTGATGTCGAGGCGATCACCTTGCGTACGACAATGCTACGTGATTTAGATGGGCGTGCTCACATTATTCCCAATGGTCAAATCCTGACAGTCAGCGTTATGAGTAAAGACTGGTCGCGGGCCATTGCCGATGTTGAGGTGGCATATAAAACGGATTTAGATAAAGCCTTTACAATACTCCAAGATGAAGCGACCAAACTTTATGAACATCCAGAGTGGCATTGGCGGATGCTCGAGCCCCCAACCCTATTAGGGGTACAAACGTTTGGGCCTTCAGGTATTACCTTACGTTTACTCTTCAAGACGTTACCTAAAGAGCAGTGGGGTATTTCGAGAGAATTTCGTAACTTGAGTTTAGAGTTCCAGAGGTCAAAAGGGTAGCCAAAAAGGCGAGGAATTGTTCAAAGTCAGGTGTGAACAAATGAGAAGAATTCCTCGGGACAGTGTACAGGAGTGTAGAGAGACGCGCCGATAGCGATGTAGAAGCC
>JBOFGY010000077.1:0-19685 GCA_051649365.1 Trueperaceae bacterium | reverse complement strand
GTGCATCCCATAGATCTTTGGGGGGATGCGTATGTCAACAGCGATATGCCTAAAGCTTATAGCGACTTACTCCAAAAACTTGACAGCAACCGCCAAGGGATGATCCAAGATGGCAGTATCCTTAATGCCCTTGAGGAGTCTATTGTTCGCGGTCGAAAAGCGGTCACGCCATACTCAACTGGGATGATACCTTGTCAGTTGTATGAACAGGCTAAAGCTGCCGGAACAACCACGCCTTCGCTCATGGATCAACTACCTACAGGTAAAACCTGTGAGGATGGCTTACATGCGTTACACACATGGGAAAATGTTAAAAGCTGGGAAATATTCCAAAAATACAAACTTGAAGATGTTGCTCCAACTGTTTATGCCAGTGGTGAAAAGTATAGCTGGTTAGGTCAGTTTGCACACGTGTTTGAACTTGCCCCTCACCGTTCTGCGATCAATTCTAGTAATTTTATGTATCAGGATTCTTTAGTGGGTAAGTATTCTACGACGAGTTGGTATCAACTCCAACTCACTTTAAATGCTGGAAACCGTAGAGGCTACATCTTTCATCCAGTAGACTGGAACTATCAACCTGATTTTATTGGCTATCTTCATACGGCTGCCAATGGGCCTATGCACCCTTTACGGTATATTGCATCCCATACTAAAATGTTTCAGCAATTTAACGATGGTGATGATCTCACCACAACGAGTATGGGATTTAAGCAACTTCAAATCCACCGTTACGCACCAGGACGAGCCCATGGCAAACTTCTCGATTCACTTCCTCAACCGCTTCGTACAGATGCGTATAAAGCTTTACTCAATACTACGATGGATCTTTTAGAACAGTATGCTCCTGAAGATTGGGAGCGGTCTAATTCTCCTTCTATAGGAAACCTAGATAAAACTCTCGAGCCTACAGATTACATTCTTACTGATAAAGCCATTTCACGCAACGATCTTGAAGGTAAGTGCTTTGAGCCGGATTATGCCAACTGCTGGTATAGCTCAATTCCCTACTTCAAAGAAGCTGGTGTAGATGAAGCTACCATCAACCGCCTCGTGGATTGGGGTAAAGCAATTTGGCCTGCCCCTGAAAATAATTGGGATGCCTTGCGCTGATCATTAAACTCTGATGATAAGTACCCCTACACAATTAGCTTAGGGTTATTTTGGCAAGTTTGACCAAAAAGTCCTTGGTAGATTGACCTTTCTCAAAAGCAAAAGTCCAACTTAATTGTGTACGAGAACTTAGACAATAGACGATGGGTTTTCCATCGTCTATTGTTATTTGTCTGTCGTCACTCTTTTCCCAAGCTCGAGCGTCACCTCAATCAACACGTTTACATCATCGGTACAGGTGCGAAAATTGACAAAGCACGGACGCAAGCAAACTTTGCCATCTACCACTGCCGAAGAAACATAAACACGCCCGTCGTCTTGCATGGCTTTAACGAGCTTTAAATTATGGTCATTGAGTGCAGTTTCGTTACCCTGTAAATGTTTAGGTACGTGGCGAAACGGAACTGTGGACAGTTGGGGTTCGACGAGTAGCTCGAGTTCTTCACGCTTCATAATTAAATCTCGACACAGTTTTGCTTGCGCCAAATTATTGCCAATCGCCGTTCTAAATTGATCTGCACCGTGCACACGAAAGGCGAGCCAAAGCTTGAGGGCGCGAAAGGGGCGGGAATTCTCGAGCGTCCTATCTACCGGGTTCATGTCGCTTTCGTCGTGAAGCATGTAATTTTCGTTATGACTAAAGGCGGCAGCTAAGGTTTTTTTATTTCTCACGAGCACGACCCCGCAAGCTTTGGGTAAATAGAGCCACTTGTGTGCATCTATCGTGACAGAGTCAGCATATGCCAAACCAGCAAACTGTTTTTTGAAATTGGGTAGACTCGCGGCAGGTAAACCGTAAGCACTGTCTACATGCAACCAAATGTTGCGAGCCTTGCAAATCTCTGCGAGTTCTTCAATAGGGTCAATGGTACCTGTAAGCGTCGTGCCGGCGGTGGCAACAACCGCAATGGGTGTAATACCGTTGGCGATGTCTTCATCTATTGCTCTCGCAACATCGGGTGGATGGATGCGGCGGTTTTTATCTATGCCTAAACCCCCCAGGTAGTGGTAAAAGCATAACTGACATAAGCTAAGGGTATGATCAGAGAAATCATCCCCTATGAATGCACCGCCTGTGGGAGTACGAACATCGTCAAGAATGGCAAGAATCGCTATGGGAAACAGCAGTTCAAATGTAAGGCTTGCGGTAAACAAGCGGTGTTGAACCCGAGCGAGAAGTATAGCGAAGAACAAAAGAGACAGATGCTAGCCACGTATCAAGAACGTCCAAGTATGTGCGGGATTGAGCGCATTTACGGGGTGAGTCGTCCCACCTTGAGTAGCTGGCTCAAAAAAAAGCCCAAAGCTGTGACATCAAAGAAACGGTAGTTGCAGCACGAGCCAATGATGTACTGGAACTCGATGAGGTGTAGTCTTTTGTGTATTGCTCGGCGAATAAATGCTGGCTGTGGACAGCAAGGTGTCGTCGCACACGTCAAATCATTGCATGTGTCTCAGGGGATCATAGTGCCAAAACCTGTGCCAAGTTGTGGGCAAAGATTCCCGCATGTTACAAACACTGTCCTACCTTTAGTAATTTCTGGGATGCTTACGCTAAGGTCTTTCCTAAAGCAACGCATTGCTCGCTGGGTAAAGAAGCCGGCGAAACCAATCACATGGAACGCTGGCATTGCACCTTGCATCAACGTCTAGCTCGTTTTGTTCGCAAAACGCTCTCCTTCTCAAAGTCTGATACCATGCACCACGTCGTTCTCAAAGGCTTTATTGCTGATGACAACCTGGCTTGTATCAGTGAGAGTTAGACCACTACCGATGGTTTTTGTCCTATCGGACCCTATCTTGTGAATGCAAAGGATGTTAATCCTGATGACTTGATGCTACGAACATTTGTCAACGGTAAAAAAGTGCAAGAAACAAGACTTGGAGACGATTTACTCTTTTCGTTTGCGTATCAAATCGCTGATATTGCGCGCTTTATAACCCTCGAGCCTGAAGACGTTATCCTCACAGGTACACCCGCGCACTCGAGACCGCTCGAGCTAGGTGATGTTGTCGAGGTTGAGGTTGAAGGTATTGGAACATTACAAAACACAATTATCGAATTAGACCGCGATCCTGTAAACGTTGGCTATCAATTGAAAGTCACACCAGCAACGTTGCATGTAGCGTTGGCGATTCCAGAAAAAGAAGCTGAGGAAAGAATAAAAGAGATGGGGAAGTAGGAATGAGTAGTTTGCTTTTACCCATTCCTACTTCCTCATCCCTCATTCCCCTACTAGGTAAAGAGATAAACATGAAACTAGTTTCTGCTATACATCACGTCAAATTGAAGGTTAAAAATTTAGATGAAGCGTTTAAGCGTTGGTCACACGTGTTGGGGTTGACGGGTGAAAAATTTGACAGTGATGCCTTGTTGCGTTGTGCTCATGAAGATTTTGCACTCGTACTCGAGGTAGGTGCCAAGGGGAGAATTGATTACACCGCGTATGAACTCGTGCCAGGATTGTCACTAAGCGATGCTAAAAGAGAATTGCAGGCTCGAGGCTTGTCACCAGAAGTAATCAACGTACTGCAACGCGGAGAAGGTTTAAGACTTTCTGATCTGGATGGTAATGGTGTTGTGTTAGTTGAGCGCAAACGCCCCGCCGATGCACGCCCCGCTGAAGTGAAATACTCCGACGTGATTCCTGGTTTTCACCCGCGCAAGTTTGGGCACGTCAATTATCTAACCTCAGATGCTGAGCGGTTCATTGCTTGGTATGTGGACAAGCTCGGTTTCAAAATTACGGACAGAATTGGCGCAGAAGGTTGTTGGCTCCACGTCAATGCTGACCATCATGTCTTGGCTGTTTTAGAAAAAGGCTATAACCACATTCACCACATCGCCTTTGAACTTGTGGATTGGGGTGAGTTCCGTGTGGCGTTTGATCACTTGGCCCAAAACAAACGCCAGGTTATGTGGGGGCCGGGACGACACGGTATGGCGCGGAATTTGTTTAGTTATTTTCGGATGCAAGAAGAAGACCTTTTTGTTGAACTTTTCGCAGACTTAGAGCAACTCAACGAAGACCACGAGCCGCGCCAGTATCCTGATGATCCACATTCTTCCAACACGTGGGGGGATTGCCCCCGCGTTCGTATTTTCGTTTTGATGACGATGCGATACGAAGTGAATTGGAACAACGCGAGGCTTATGCAGAGCGCACGCTAACACTGACCTAAATACTACCGATGCAGGGACTGTTAAACAAACTGAAGCTTTTCAATACACCACAGAGCGGGTAGCAAGAGAGCTGCTCGAGCAATTTTCGTCTAAGCGTTAACACCCCTTCACAACTTTTTCAAATCTCCTTTGCAAGATAAAGCTACCCGCAAGGGAACGCCTTTTAAGGAGATTTTTATGTTTCGCTATGCTACCTCTACCTCACATCGTTTTGTTAGTACGCTCACTGTTGTCGTTTTATCCATTGGTTGCTTTATCGGTGTTGTCTTGGCTCAAGACACAACAACTACGTTAGATACAGCTGCTACGACAGAACTGCGCCACAAAGCTATGAGACTTACCCTCGAGTCCAAAATTTCTGAATTGCCCCCCGAGATACAAACCGAAGCGAGAGCGTTGCTTGCTCGAGCCGAAAACCTGCACCTTCCCTTGCTCGACCTACGAGCGAAAATGCTGTCCGCGTATGTTGCCGAGTTAGAGGCCGGTCAAGAACCTTATCTCGCTCGTGAAGTGGCTCGCAATGCCGTTACGGAAGAACGCATAGCTCTTTTACCTGAATTAAGAAGCCTTTTAAGAGATGCTAGGAGTTTTGTACGCGACCATCCTGAAGTCAAAGCTTTGCTTGGCGGCATGCGAGGAGAAATGCGTGAGGGTTTGCGCAGCCGACTAGGAAGAATCAATTAGCTTTCCATCGCCGAAGTTGTGAAGATTTCCTTCATAACTTCTTCATAACTTTTTTAGAAACTAAAGTGTAAAACACTTCAAGAACCTCTTTTCATCAGTAGTGAGTAGCTTTAATAAAAGTTAAACTATGATCTACATTTAGGATGAAAAGCCTTGCCAGCGATGACGTGATGCTCGCCAATATTTGATTGAAAGAAAAAGGAAATGACTTATGTACCGTAAACTCACATGCAGCCTGCTGATATGTTTACTTCTTCTCTTGGGATGTAGTACAGAAGAGCAATTCAACGAAGAAACTCCTCCTGTTACCGATCCCACAGACGATCCAACTGCGCCAACTGATGATTCAGATGCACCTGATGATGTGCCTATTGACAATGAACCAGTAATACCACCCACCGAAAGTGAACTCCGAGTCCAAGCTGCGACTTATCCAGCTATGCCGAAAGATGCGTCGGGTTTAATAGGACTTTCAGGACGGGTGAGCTCGAGTCTTACTTTCTCGTCAGGCTTGCCCTTTAATGACTTAGAGTACACAATTTTTGACACTGATTATATTGATGGTGAAACCCACGGCTACGATACCTTTATGCCTGTAGACCCAGCCCAAGAGGTACCAGGGGCTGACCAGATTAAAATAGTCACGGCTACAGGGAACGTCAAGTTAGATACAACCTATAGCGGTCAGGGTGGGGACAGAATTATTCTCGGTACGGCCGAGATTGCCTCGCCGTTTTTTGCGCGTGGCGGCGATGGCCTTGATAACGATTATGCAGTCATCACGAGTTTTGACTATAACTTCGGCTATATCCAGTTGCGGGGTACGTCAGCAGAGTACGGTCTCGTGCGTTGTACCCTTGCCGACGGTTGTGCGACAGAGGGTTACTATCTTTTCCACATAGGAAGTCCCGAACCTGACTTGGTGGCCTTTGTCTTTCCCTGTGATGACTTGCCACCTCTAGCGGGCACTGGTAGCGAGGAAGTGCAGGTAAGCACAGAACTTTGCAATGATAGTAAGAGCCTAAGTCTTGCAGACAGCAAGCAATTTAGGTTTGCGCTTCCTGTGTCAACAACGGTGGCGGTTCTTGGTCAATCGCAACTTGGTACTTCAGGTAAAGAGGTTGTAGCAGGTATCACCACGGATAGTGCAGGTAATAAGTATGTGATGGGTTTAACGGATGGGAGCTTCACCGATGAAGCACCCGTGGACAACCGTGTGTTTGTGGCCCGTGTCAATGCCGATGGATCGCGCGGTTGGGTGAATGAGTTGCCCTTGCCCGATGGCAGCTTGCTCTGGGATGCGACCACGGATAACGAACATCTCTACGCCGTAGGACGCACGCTTGGTGCACTCCCTGGTGCGACCAACGCCGGACGTTGGGATGGTATCATTTTAAAAATTCGCCTGTCCGATGGTGAACTTATTGCTTCACATCAATGGGGTAACACGAACTTAGATGGTTACGGTAATGTCGTTCTTGATGATGCAGGTAATCTTTATGTTTCTGGTGCCGGCAGTCCAGAAAATGTTTTAGACACAGATAATCAACACTTGGTTGCAAAACACCTTGCTTCTGATTTGAGCAATGTTTGGCGACAACTTGTAGCTCCACAGGCAACCACAGGGCAAGTGCTCGTGGCAGAAGCCTGGGGTGGTCTAAGTTATATAGCGGGTGCAGCACCTGGACAAGGCAAATTAGTCGCGGGAGGCTGGTTTATGAATTTCACCTCAGGCAGCGGCAACGCCCAGGGTTTTCTCGAGGTTTGGAGTGACTTACATTTAGCTGCGCCCCAACGTGTAGCCTCCGCGGTAGTCTCGAGCCCTGGTACACAAGCAGACTGGGTGATGGACAATATTGTAGACAAACAAGGCAATATTTACGCTGTAGGGTTTACGACGGGTAGCTTGCAAGGCTCATCTCTTGGTGCAGGTGATGCGTACATCGTGAAATACGATGCGAATTTGCAAAACCCAGTTTTTCGACAAATTGGCACAGCTCAGGCGGATGCCTTCCGCCGTATGGACATAGATGATCAAGGCAATGTTTATGCTGTTGGCTATACTTACGGCGATTATGACGGTGCCAATGCCGATCCGAGCAAGGGCACAGGTGACGTGTTCGTACAAAAGTTCGACACCAGCTTAAATTCAGTAGCGGCACTTCAATTTGGCACACCCCAAGAAGACCGGGGTTACCTGCATCTACGTTCAGGAACACTCTATGTCGGTGGCATGACAGAAGCCGCTTTGGCTGGAGCGAGCCAGGGTTCCTTTGATGCCTATGTTGTCGGTATCGATGCTCAGACCATGGAAGTCAACCCATAGCTATTAGATGACGAGGTTAGAACTGTAGAGGGTTAAACGAAGAGAACTCAAGCATTTTTGAAAGCAGATAGAAGCTGTAAAAAAAGTCTCTATCTGCTTATACTGTCGAAGGATTTAGGTATGACCTGCGTTTAGAAGAATTTCAAAAGGGCAGCAAGGTAGTTGGGAGGGCTGCACTACAACAAAAACATAACAACTTCTAACGCAGTTATGTACAGGGTTACAAGGTGGAGGAAGCGACCCGAATAGGGAAAAAGAGAAAGGGGAAATAATGTATAAATGGTTTGTTAGTTTTTTAGCTCTGGGAATGTTGTTGGTAGCATGCAGTGAGTCAGGAGATTTGTCCTCTGAAGCTCGTCGTCGGCCAGGTAATGGGGGTGGGGAAACCACGCCTGGTAGTTCACCCACGGAGGATGAGCTCAAGGCTTTAGCCGCAACCTATCCTGCCATGCCAAAAGAAAATATAGACCTCGTTCAATTAACAAAATCACAAATCACTTTTGCGTCAGGTTTACCTATTAATGACCTCGAATTTACCATTTATGACACCGATTATATAGACGGCGAGACGAACGGCTATGATACCTTTATGCCGGTGGATCCGTCACGAAACTATCCGGGTGCAGACAAAATAAAAATTGTCAACACCACCATTAATGTTGATCAAGACACAACATTTAATGGACAAAAAGGAGACCGCATTATTCTTGGCACTGCCGAGATTGCAAATCCTTTCTTTTTGCGTGGTGAAGATGGGGTGGACAACGACTATGCGGTTATCACAAATTTTGACTACAATGTTGGTCATGTTCAATTACATGGTGGTGCGTCGGAGTACAGCCTTATTTTGTGCCGTGTAGAAGACGGCTGTGCCACAACAGGTTACTATTTGTTTCATATTAGTCAAGCAGAGCCAGACTTGATAGCGTTTGTGTTTTCTTGTGATGACCTTGCGCTTCCTGTAAGTGGCAATCCATACCGAAATCCTGAAGCAAAGTGTAATGAAAGTAAAATGTTGGAATTGACCAACACTAATCACTTCCGCTTTGCAAAGGCTGTCTCGACAACGGTGGCTGTACCCGATGGTCGTGTGCAGTTTGGGGGACGTGGCAAAGATATTGTTGGGGGCATTACGACTGATGTCGCAGGTAATATGTACACAGTTGGACTGGGCGACAGCAATTTTGATGGAGGTACTGTCGTAGACAACGAAGTTTTTGTAGCCCGTACAAATGCAGATGGTTCCCAGGCCTGGATTAAAGAGCTGGTGTTACCTGAGGGCAGCATTCCTATGGATGCCGCTGCGGACAGTACCTATCTCTATGTTGCAGGTCGGACGTTGGGTGCGCTCGAGGGCTTTACCAATAAAGGAAAGTGGGATGGTTTTATTCTCAAGCTACAACTTTCGGATGGTGCGGTTGTAGCGACAAACCAGTTCGGCAATGAAAGTTTAGATGGCTACGGTAATGTTGTCTTAGATGATGCAGGAAACCTGTACGTGTCAGGGGCAGGGAGTGCAGAAGGTAGTAGTGGCACCGATGACTTGTATCTCGTGGCGAAACACCGTACCTCAGATTTGGGAAATGTCTGGCGACAAATTATTAAACCCACAACGGATGGACAGATTGTGTCTGCTGAAGGGTGGGGTGGACTAACGTATGCCCCTGGGGCAGAACCAGGTAAAGGTCGCTTGGTTTCAGGTGGCTGGTTTATGACGGGTTCACAAGGCTCCAATGGTTTTTTGGAGGTTTGGGAAAACTTGGCTGAGACAAGCCCAACACGGGTCGCATCGGTCATTGTTGCAAACCCAGCTAACCAAGTGGACTGGGTTCTTGACAACGCTGTAGACAAACAAGGCAATATTTATGCGGTTGGCTACACTACAGGTGACTTGCAAGGACAACATAAGGGCAATGGCGACGCTTACATCGTGAAATACGATGCGAATTTGCAAAACCCTGTATTCCGCCAAGTGGGTACCGCACAAAGTGATGCCTTCCGCCGTATGGAAATTGATCCACAAGGCAATCTTTACGGCATTGGTTACACCTATGGTGACTATGACGGTGCCAATGCCGATCCGAGCAAGGGCACAGGTGACGTGTTCGTACAAAAGTTCGACACCAACTTAAATTCAGTAGCGGCACTTCAATTTGGCACACCCCAAGAAGACAGAGGTCATCCGCACCTGCGTTCAGGAACACTCTATGTCGGTGGCATGACAGAAGCCGCTTTGGCTGGAGCGAGCCAGGGTTCCTTTGATGCCTATGTTGTTGGCATTAATGCCCGAACAATGGAGATTGCGCCTTAAAACTATCACGTAAACGCTCAGCTGAAAAGATTTTTTTGGAGACAAGAAACGTCTTTTGCAAGAGGAATGTGGTCACATTCCTCTTGCAAAGCGTTTTATCGCAAGGGTGAACAATAGAAAGGGGAGAGAAATGTATAAGTGGTTTATATGCTTTTTGGCAGTTGTGATGCTGTTGGTTGCATGTAGTGAATCGTCAGGCGACTTATCTGCGGAGGCTCGTCGTCGTCCTGGAAGTGGTAATGGTGGCAATCCTGCAGGATCTCTTACCTGCGGCACGCCTATTTATGAATTTCCCGAAGAGCTCTATCCGTTCGAGGATAAGTGTTTGGATTTAGGCTTTGGCGATTATCACTACTTTGATGAAGTTTCGAGGGACACACCGCTCGGCACCGTACTGATGGTACACGGCAACCCTACCTCGTCGTTTCTCTATCGTGATATTGCCAAAGCGCTTTTAAAGCAGGGCTACCGCGTGATTGCGGTCGATCACTATGGCTTTGGTGAATCCGCGAAGCCTGCATTAGAGGATTTTAGCTACGACTCCGATCAACATTCAGACATGCTCGTTAACTTTGTGGATACCCTTGACCTGCAAGATGTCACGTTGGTGGTACAAGACTGGGGTGGACCGATTGGTTTAGGCATGGCTGTGCAACGTCCCGAACGTATTAAAAATCTGCTCATTATGAACACCTGGGCTTGGAATGCCAGTGAAGGGGATGCCGGTGGTGCCAATGGTGTCTATGGCGATGGGGTGCGCTGGTTCGCGCTGAACGAAGCCAACCAAGAGAGCTTTACAACCAATGCAACTTTACCTAAAAATACAGGCAATACGATTAGTGCACTTTATACAGAGCCTAGTGCAACACAAGTGCGCGATGCCTACTGGGGACCCTTTATTGATCCTGCGACGGGTGAACCTTACTCGAGCACCGTGGCCGCTCCAACGACAATATTTTCCACAGGCGGCGGTACGGACGACATCTTTACAACACTGGGCACACTCGAGCCCATCAAAGATAAACCGGTGTATTTTTACTTTGGACAAAAAGATTTCTTGTTCGGAGCTTTGACGGATAATCCCGATGGCAGTTGTGCGCTGGGCACCCCCACGCCCCAAAATGACGGCACAGTGTATTGCACAGAAAATGGTGAGCTTATCTATCCGTATGTAGACCGCTTTACGTCACTATGGAATCCTGAAAAGATTGTAGGCAGCCAGATTAACACCGAAGCAGAGCACTTCATCCAAGAATACGCCCCTGAGGAAATTGCCGCCATTGTTGGGGAGCTTTCACCCCAAGACTAGCTTAAACAAAAATCTTCTTGTTTTTACCGTTTGTTGCTAGTGTGAAGACTTGTTAAGAACGGCACTCTGCCTCAAACAACTGTAGTGAATAGGCCCTAAGTAATCTATCCATAGAGACCAAAGGCATAAACAAAAGAATTAAGGAGAAGCACCATGAAAAATTCTGATGGCAAGCTCAGAAAACCATCAAGATTACTACAGCATATCCTTATAAGCCTAGCCCTCTTCATAAGTCTGATAATGATGATGCTCGCTTGTAGTGGCTCGAGCAGTGAAACGTCTCCAGCGGAAACTAGCGAAGAGACTACCGATGAAAAGCGTACCGATGGAACTGAACCCGTTGTTGTAAATAGCGAAGAACTGAAAAGAATTGCCGAGGCGAGCCTGGCTGCTAATATTCGCAAAGGACACCCACACGAAAGCTCAAAGGATGATCTTGCGGCAGATGATGAAAGCCCGAGCCCGTTTGTGTCTCCAGGAAACGCTTTTACCCAAGGGATTCCTGGGGATGATATCGAGCAAACTGCGCTATATTCAATAGGTTCGATTACGGGTGAAAGCGGTGGCTTTGATATTTTTAATGCTGTGAATCCGGCGGATGCCCAACCTGGGCAGGGGTTAATAACAGCTTTTTATTCAGGCACGAACGGGGGTGAGCGCGACATGCCAGGAGACCGGTTTCTTCTTGGGGATCATAATCAAGCCTATTACCTAGGTCGTACCGGCGATGTAGATAACGACTTTGCACGGATGTTGGAGCTAGAAACCCGTGAGGGCAACGAGGTTGTTTTGCATGGCTCACCTTCGGATTATGTCATGGTTGAAACAGGCGGGGATGAACCAGGCACAGCGATTTTCTATAATAATCAGGGTGTCTATGACATGGTCGGATTTCTCGATATACAAATTAAAACGGATGTCAACGACCCTATTTACAGGTATGTATCGTCTGAAGATACACCCTCTGCAACACCTATATTAAGCAGGCAACTCGATCAGTTTGGCACGCCTGCGGCAGACCTAATTACTGCCATTGATGTTGATGCAGGAGGTAACATTTATGTCACAGGAGTTTCGAGGGGTAACCTTGCAGGTATTTTCCCGAATGGCGGTGGTGGTGGGCAATTGTTTGCAGCCAAATATGCTGCGACAGGTGAACGTGTCTGGCTCACGCAGTTTGGTTCGGCAGAGCAAATCGCCGATTTAGCTTGGGATATGACGTTAGATGCAAGAGCAATGTATATAGCTGCGCGTTATATTGCTCCTGAATCGCAACGCGGTGGACAGAAAGAATCAGCATACTTTAAGTTAGACCTCACTTCGGGAAATATATTAAAAGAAGAAGTTTGGGGCGGTGTAAGTGTGCAGTATGCAGGTACCGTTGCCCTCGACAACGCTGACCATGTTTATTTTGCCGGTATTGGGTATGACACAACTAATCCTAACCCTGACGGTAAGCAAGACCCTTACATTGAGAAACGTAACCGCTCAGATTTATCTTTAGTGAAGCGCGAAATATTTGGTGGCGATAAAGATAATGTTGAAGGTAGTGGTGGCGCGAAAAATAAAGAGCCATGGGGTGGGCTGACCTTTGTACCGAAGGCTGGTGGTGCTGCGGGCGAGGGAACAATTTACACCTCAGGTTGGACACAGGGTTCCTATGAAGGCACGACAGCCGCAGGTGGTGGGGATGTTTGGCTTGTAGCTTTTGACCAAGACTTAAACGAGCTTTGGTACGAAGGTTGGGGTTCAAATCAACGCGACTGGGCTTGGGACATGGATGTAGATTCACAAGGCTTTATTTATGTGACAGGTCTCACCTTGGGTGCGATGGCTGGGTCAGGCTCGAGCCAGGGCATGTCTGATGGTTTTGTGACAAAGCTCGACCCCAGCAAGCCTGCTGGTCAGCGCGTAGTTTGGACTAAGCAGTTTGGCACTGCCCTCAATGATGAGCTCCGCAAAATTAAGGTTGTGGATGATGCTATTTATGTTAGTGGTCATACCTACGGTGATTTAGGCACGACCAACGCAGGTCAATCAGACATCTGGATTAGCAAACTTGATTTGAATGGCAGTGAACTTGCAACCTTCCAAGCAGGCACACCAGAAGATGACCGTGCCATGCTGAGTGCAAACGCCAATGGTGTATATGTTGGCGGGTATACGTTTGGCTCTTTTGTTAAGCCCACAGCTGGTTTTATGGATGCCTTCGTGCTAAAGCTCGTGAGCAATTTGGATTAAGTCGTAACTGGCTTAACAAGGAGTTGGGTTTACCGCGTTCTAAAACGCGGTAAACCTATATTTTTTGAATGCTAGTATTTCGAGATTTTTTTGGAGTTAAGCTTATGAACAAAACAATGCTAGACCTCACGCTGCAAACCCTATACCCTGTGGCTATGGCCCTTATCTTAGTGGTTGAAGACGAACTCGAGCTCGCTGAAATTATCGAAGCCTACCTTAGACGCGAAGGCTTCAGGACGGAACGTGCGACGGATGGCAAACGGGCTCTCGAGCTTTACCACAGTGTCAAACCTGACTTAGTGCTCCTTGATGTCATGCTGCCAAAATTAAGTGGCACCGAGGTTCTACAAGCGATTCGCAGTGAGAGTCAAACGCCGGTGATTATGCTAACCGCAAGGGCCGAAGACGATGATAAACTATTAGGACTCGGGCTAGGTTGTGATGACTATATTGTCAAGCCGTTTAACCCGCGCGAAGTTGTCGCGAGAGTCAAAGCCGTGCTAAGGCGCAGCCAGCCACCCCTCGAGCTAGATACCTTACGGGTGGGAGAGTTTATTGTGGACAAGACGAGGGCGCACGTGACCTATGCTGAGCAACCTCTCGACCTCACACCAACAGAATATAGGTTGCTGCTGTGTTTTGTGGAGGCACCTGAGCGTGTCTTTAACCGTTTAGAACTTTTAGAAGCTTCTATGCCCGAAAGTGACGCACTCGAGCGTGTTATCGATGCTCACCTCAAAAATCTACGAAAAAAACTCGAGGGTGCAGGTGCAGGCGATAAGATTGAGACGGTCTTTGGTATGGGTTACCGTCTTCGGATATAAAGAGGGACTATGCGTAGCCGTTTTGTTCTTGCCATGATGGCCGTAAGTTTAGTAACACTGCTGAGTTTTGCCAGTCTTGAGTCTTTTATCTTTATCCGTGAATATCGTCAGTTGCCAGACACTTTACGCGGTCTAAGGGAAGATGCTTTCGATGACGAAGAAGCCTTTTTGGCCCAACTCCCGCCTGACATACAAACATTTTATGTAGAGCGTATACAAGTTTACGCGGATACCATTCAAAATATTCGTTTAGCCCGTCGGCGCACCATTGGTGTAGCTACGATTATTGCTCTACTCTTAGGTGTTGCACTGTCTTTAGCGTTGGCCCATAGGATTGCAAAGCCCATGGCCGCTGTTTTACGTGCTACGAATGAGATGCGCAAGGGTAATCTTTCCGCGCGAGTTGGCTCAAATGTACTTGCCACTGCTGACCGAGAGACGGTGGCGTTAGCGCAAGGTTTTAATGCAATGGCGGAAACTCTAGAAAAAAATGAACGCGAGCGCAAACATATGATTGCGGATATCGCCCACGAACTCCGCACACCTTTAGCTATCATGCAAGCGCGGCTCGCCGCGATACAAGACGAAGTGCTACCACTCAATGCAACAGAGCTAGAGCGTATTTATAAACAAACGGAACTGCTCTCGAGATTAGTCGGTGATTTGCGAACATTGTCGTTAGCAGAAGCGGGGCGGTTGTCGCTGACCTTGCAAAAAGTAGATCTCAAACTTTTGCTCGAGCAAGTAATTGCGAACTTCGAGAGTGCAGCAAAGCTTAAAGGTATTCGTGTCTTGCTAGAGACCCAAGGTGCTAGCCTTGTTTCTGCTGACTCGGATAGACTCACCCAAATTTTTACAAACTTACTCGACAACGCCTTACGCTACACACCAGAAGGGGGAAGCATTATCCTGGCGGTTTCTGTTAAGGCTCAGGTTGTTGTCGTGTCTGTTCGTGATGGTGGACCAGGTTTATCCCAAGAGGCGTTGGCTCGAGCCTTTGACCGTTTTTACAAAGGTGATGAACGCAGCAGCAGTGGTTTGGGTTTAGCAATAGTTAAAGCGTTAGTGACGTTGCAGAAGGGTTCAGTCACCGCCAAGAATCATCCTGAAGTTGGTGCGGTGTTTGAGGTGACACTACCGGTGGCTTAAATCTTAAAGCAGAATGCTAAAGGCTCAAAACCTTAACGCTAAATTATTCTTGTGGTGAGAGCTTTACGACGAGCGCAGTAATTTCTGCCGCCGCATATTCTTGGATGAAGTGCTCTGCTTCGGTGTTAATCTCACTTCCCACAATTTTTTCTGGATTCCATAGTGACGTAAAACGGTCTACATACGGGTAAATAAGCTTACCGTTTTCTGTGCAATACACTGTGCCGTCATTTTGGGGCGTGGGGGTGCCCAGCGCACAACTGCCATCGGGATTATCCGTCAAAGCTCCGAACAAAGGGTCTTGTTGACCAAAGTAGAAATAGACAGGTTTATCTTTGATGGGCTCGAGCGTGCCAAGCGTTGTAAAAATATCAGCATCTTTGCCAACGCTTTGGGCAAAGAGGACGGTAGGAGCAGCCACCGTTTCTGAATAAGGTTCGCCTGTTGTGACATCAACAAAGGGCCCCCAGTAGGCATCGCGTACTTGTGTGCTTATGCTAGTAGGATAAAGGTTACTGAGGGTATTTCCAGCATTTTTAGGCAAAGTAGCCTCAGCAGTAAACGTAGCTCCATTAGCTTCATTGAGTTCAAACCAACGCCAGCCGTCACCATAAACACCGTTGGCATCGGCTTCTGTAACTTGCCAAGCCCAAGTGTTCATAATCAAAATATTCTTGATGCGTTCAGGACGCCGCACGGCCATGCCTAACCCAATCGGTCCGCCCCAGTCTTGTACCACTAACGTGACATCTTGCAGGTCGAGCGCGTCTACAAAGTTAACGAGTATGTCTGAATGCTCTGTGGGACTGTAGCTAAATTCCTCCAATGCAGGTTTAGCCGATTCACCAAATCCATAGTGATCTATTGCAAGGACGCGGTAGCCCTGTGCTAGCAAGTCTTGAGCAATATCACGGTACAAAAAGGACGAGGTAGGATTGCCGTGTACCATCAGTACGGTGCCGAGCGGTGTGTCCCTCGAAACTTCATCAAAGTAGTGATAGTCGCCAAAGCCTAAATCCAAACACTTATCCTCGAACGGATAGAGCTCTTCAGGAAATTCATAAATAGGCGTGCCGCAGGTGAGACTCGAGACTGGCTCCTCGCTAGGAGGTTCTCCTGTAGGTAAATTCTCGGTAGGGGTATTCTCGCTGGGTGTTTCCTCGGTAGGTGAGTTGGATGTGTCTGTATCCGCAGAGCTGTCCCCACAAGCAATAAGTGTAAAAATGAGGGTGAATAAGGTAAGCGTGTAAATAAAAGATCTTTTCATGGCTACTACTCTCCAAAAAGATTGTGAAGAAGCTGTGAAGAAGCTATGTATGACTTGTTAGAGTCTAAATCTCTTTGCTAAATTTAAATGAGTTTTTCTGTTAAAGCAACGCCTAGGAAAAGTAAGTCTTGACCACTCTTTATAACCACGACCAGGTATCAGGTTGTTGGCGAGGTTTATCCCGTCGCCAGAGAACCACAAGGAGAGTAAGCAAAATAAGCACGGGCAGCAAGGCAATGAGTGCGGTAACTGGGCGCGGTAGAAAAGCGGGTTTCTCTAGTAGTACGAGGGCCAAGCTGCCTTCACCATGTCCTTGGTCTCCGTCAATGGCAAACTTCATTTCCCACTTCCCGTCGGACGGGAAGGCAAAAAGACATCCGGCCCCCACATCTCGCGCGCCCTAGGGTGACGCTCGAGTGCGAACGGCTCATTCGTACTTTTCTGACGAGTTAATTTTTGTGTTGTTGCTGTTATTAAAGTGAGTGTGCCAATCTTATCTTCAAGCCCGCCTTCGACCATAAAAACTATATCGAGTGAGCGTTCAGCTTGCACGGGCCAACGACTAAAGCCCACCGTGATTTCGTAAGGCCCTGCCTGAACTTTTTCGGCGTGAACTAGCTGGGTCTTTGCTTCCGCTACTGTAAAAACTGTGAGAAAAAAGAAGAGGGTAATAAGATGATGTATGACACTCCTTGATTTGTTTACACGGGAAGATTACTTTTACTGTGCCTGTCGTCTAATCAGGGAACCCAAAAGCCAGGCAAAATAACTGACACCTACGCTTAACAAAAGTGTGACGATGACGGTTCGGAACGACGGAAAGAAAGAGAGGGTGTGGCCTGAGATGCTCCTAAGGTTATAAAGATATTGCCCTGGAAAAGCTATGAGTACGGCGGCGGTGCTACCTGCCGCAATAACACCCATTTGAGGAGATAACTTTAGCTTTTGCGCTAGCCATAAAACACCTTCAAACCCCAATGCAGCCACGACCACGAACAAAGGTGTCAGGATAGCAAACACGACATTTCCAGTAGCATAATCTCGTAAAAATAACCCTAGCGAATCTGCGTAGAGTCTAGTGATAGGCGGAATCAGAAACCAACATGACACTTGAAACAAGGTGATGGTGAGTGCAGTAAAGAAAGCAGCACCTTGCTGCCGCAGAATACTCATGGCTAAAACAAGTCCTAAACTAAAAACTAGCGCGGTGGCAACTTCAGGGGAAATGAGGGCTGCGCCCCTACGTGCCTGTAAACTCAGTACCGTTGCTACAAGGGTTAGTCCTATTGAAAACGTCACGCCGAACAAGCGCAAAGGCTGTGACTTTAGTGATGTAAAGACCACCACACAACTGACCATAATGATAAACCCAGCCAGGAAAATTCCGACGTGAGGCGGTGACTGAAGAGTGACATCAAAGCCGTAAATGCTGTGCCAAAGCTCGTCGAAAAGACCGTACAAAAATAAGAGAAAGGCACCGAAGCCACCCAAAATGAAACTTGCAGGTGCACGAAAGATGCCCAGCGAGGTCAAGGAAGATCAGGGAAAAGGCTACAGCCCCGGTGAAACGTTCAGGTGCTGTAAAGCACGGTAACGAGACAGGTGATGCCAGCAATTGCCACGCCGCTACAAATAAAAACATGTGGCAACGTAAAAAATGTATCTGGCCCAACATCATTGTGCCAGTTGACATCCCAAGCAGAGCCAAAGCGTAAACAGAGAACGCTAAGCGCAAGCAAAAGTCCACTTATGATACGAAAGCATTCTGAGGTCGAGGGTGTTGCGTGCCGAGGTAAATTAACAAAGTGGCCATCCCTAAAGTTTTAGGGTAGCTTGTGAAGAAGTTGTGAACTTGTTTGCGACTATACAATCTGCTATACTTTTTTACTTAGAGGTATCATCTATAAAAGAGGTATTTCTATAAAACGGTGATATGTTTTATACTCGAGATTTCATCTTTACACATATGAGACAATACCCTCTGCCAGCAGGAAAAGTAATTCTGACAAACCGCCTGAGAGAGTTTAGGTCAAAGGCTGCGAACCTAAACGCGAGAGGTCAGAATAAAAGTCACCTGCTTGAACGGAGAAGAAAAGCAATTGAAGATTGAAAATTGAAGATAAAAATTAAAATCTTGAATCTTTCAATCTTGAATCTGCTTACTAGACCTCCCGAACGTTGCCTCGAGAGCGCAACCAATGAAGAGCTTCACAGTCCTAAGCAATAAGGCGTGAAGAATTGCGGTGGTACCGCGAGTTCTGTTGAATTTAGTAGTTTGTTTAAGCTACGCAAACAGCACCTCGTCCGCAAACGGAGTAAAACACTCTACGCGGAGGAGGCTTTTTTATGGCTGTTACATCATCTATCGTTGAAAAATCTGTCGTTGATAAACCTATCGTCAAACCTGTGCTGCGGCAAGTTATAATCTCCGACGCTGAAGCAATTGCGAAGTTACATGCCGAGAGTTGGCGCAGCAGTTGCCGAGGCATTTTAAGCGACGACTATTTAAACAATGATATTGCCACAGAGCGTCAAGTCTATTGGTGTGAAACGTTGAAAGCTCCTCACGCTGAGCGTCGCTATGTTTTGCTAGCAGAACAAGGTGAACACCTCAACGGTTTTGTTTCCGTGTTTTTAGATACAAACCCCCAGCATAGAAAAACAAAGCATAAAAAGATAGATTATAAAAAAGTAGAGCATGGTGCATTGTTTCATAACTTGCACGTGTCACCAAAGTTCAAACGTAAAGGTCTCGGGCGTTTGCTGATGCGTGAGGCTGCAACGTGGACGTTGGCACAGGGTATAAAAAACGTGCACCTGTGGGTTTTCGAGGCAAATACTTCGGCAAGAAAATTTTATGACGCACTCCGTGGCGACGTTGTGGAAAAGAAGCTCGAGTCCGCTGCTGGCAACGTAGAACGGGACATCTTACGCTATGTCTGGAAAGATGTAAATGTGTTGATAAAGGGCTACAAAGTGCGGCAGCGCGTGCTTTGCTATATCACGAGAAACAGAAAAGACATCCTCGTGTTTGAACATACAGAAGACTACCCAGTGCAGGTGTGCAAGTGCCTGGTGGGGGTATTGATACGGGCGAAACACCAGAAACTGCAGCAATGCGCGAAGCGTTTGAAGAAACAGGCTTACGTTTTTCTCAAGCCGTTTATCTTGGTTGCAAGGAATACTTTGACGGTATAAACGTGCAGATGGGTCACGGCGTTTGGCTCCTGAGAGTACACCCGATGCGTGGGAGCATTTTGCTGAAGAAAAATATATC
>JBOFGY010000076.1:0-16245 GCA_051649365.1 Trueperaceae bacterium | reverse complement strand
AGTGTGCCTTCCCCTCTTGACTTTTCCCTTTAATGGGCATTTCAAAGGTGCCTTCACTTTGTGCAACAAACGTTGTCGTGTTGCCCTGCGTGCTTGACAGTGCTGCGTCACTCTCCCAAAAAATGTCTGTTACTTGGGTGTTTCGTAGCGTCGCTATGAAGGTCACACTTTCACCAACGGTCAACAGAGCCGTTGTAAGTGACACACTTAAACTTGGCAGAGGTGGTGAGCAGGCGGGTAGCCATAAAAATAAAACTAGCAAGTACAGATGACGCAATCTCACACTATAACCCAGTTTCACATCATGACCTTAGCGAAAATGTAGGTTCTATATGTGAAAAACCACTTCACCATATCTTGAGAAAAACGGGATTTAGGATATGGGAACTGGGATGTAGAGGAAATCTTTTCTCCCCAAATCCTAGCTTCTAATTCCCAATTCCTAGCTTTTAATAATTTTCAACAATGCTTCGCCGTACCGCTCGAGTTTCACTTCACCAATGCCTTTGATGTCGAGAAGTTCTTGCACGGTTTGCGGTTTGAGTGTGGCAATTTTCTGCATGGTGTCATTAGTGAGAATGAGGTAAGCAGCGCGGTCCTCTTGCTTGGCAGTTTCGCGTCGCCAGGTTTCGAGTTTGTTGTAAAGGTCTTGGTCGTACTCGAGGGGCAAGGTTTCTCGCAGAATAGGTTTACCATCATTCGTGTTGCCATCATTGGTCACAATAGAAATACTGCTACTTGAAGCACGACTTACATCTGAAACGCTGCTCGAGGTTACAGCTTCACTTGCTGTTGTTGTTTTATCTGCGCTCGTGGTTTCACTTGTCGTTGCTATTTCACTAGGAACCGTCTCGTGACTCGAGCTTATGTCTTGCGCTGTTGCTGAAGCTTCTGTTGAATTCACGAAAGACGAAGAAGCTGGTGTCGTCGTGCTTGCAGTAGAATCATTAGAAGTAGAAACAGGAGCAGTAGAATCTGATGGATTTGGTGAGTTTGGCCCTTTTACCTTGACCCAACCCGCATTTGGGTCTGCACCTTGACCCCGTGTGAGTAGGTAAACTCCAACGCCAATAAGAATAAGTGCAAACCAAAACGATCCTAAAAAGCCCGTCTCGAGAATACCAATAATGAATCCTAGCACCGCTAAAATAGCACCTATATAAAACGGCCATTTGTTCTGCCGCGTCTCGATGCGGTCTATCATGATAAAACCTATACCTAAACTGATGAGAAAGGCACCGTTCCAACCCCAGGTGGCTTCGAGCAAGAGTCCTACAGCAATGCCTGCCAAAATACAACCTGTGACGAGGAGTCCATAGCTTTTTTGGGCGACATAGGCCCACAAAAAACCGACGGCAACTAATGCAACCCACAACCAACCTGCTCCACCACTTATCCGACCAAGCAACGCGACCAAACCAACAATAATAAGGGCGTAGGCTACTAAGTCTTTGGCTTTCATAGTATTTGTATTCACGGTGCTCCTCCGTTGTTAGGCTCGTTTGAAAAGTGTCTAATTGGATTCATAGTCTAGCTTAAAACATTGGGGACAAGGTATAGAGTGCAGGATTTTTTGATTTTACCCACACCTTCACTGCTCTGGCAAATAACCTAGCGGGTCTACTGAGCGTCCGTCAAAGCGAATCTCGAAGTGCAGATGTGGCCCTGTCGAAGCACCCGTGCTGCCCACAAAGCCAATAATGTCGCCTTGATTGACATATTGATTAACACGTACATTGAGTTGGCTTTGGTGCGCGTAGCGCGTTTGGCTACCGTCACCGTGGTCAATATAAACCACGTAACCGTAGGCTCCACCCCAACCTGCTTTGGTAATGGTACCGGGGCGACTCGCCGCAATCGGTGCGCCACTCTTGGTAGCGATATCGAGACCTGAGTGAAAGGTGTTCCCTCCTACCGAAATGTTGCGCCGTCCATAATACGACGTTAAGCGGCCACTTAGTGGCCACAGAAAGGACTGTGTGAGCAGGGGCGGCGTGTAATTAGCAAGTAAACTGCTAGCACGACTTAAGAGAGCTTTTTGGGTCTCGAGATGCAGGGCTTTAGAATTCCTGGGAAGTTCTGCTTCAATAGGCTCTGCTCCAGGAGATGCGGTGGCGGAATTTGTTTCGATGTCCTGTGAGGATGGTGATGCCGTAGTTGACGCAGTTGGTAAAGACTGTGAGGCTGCGTTATTTGAAGGATTATTGTTTGAGGCATTACTGTTGGCTTGAGAGGACGTAGCCGGAGCAGCGGCCAGCGCGGAAGCTGGAATAAAAAGATGCTGCCCTGCTTGTACCGTTTTAACACCATTAAGTTTTGAGAGTTCTGAAACGGTCAGGCCATGTTTTAAAGCCATCGCCAACATGTTCTGTCCAGCTTGCACCGTGACGACAGTACCTTCCGCAGGAGCAATAAGCAACACTAAACCTTCTACAAGGGGTGCATCGGAGAGAACACCGTCATAGCCAGGGTTTGAACGACGCAAGGTTTCTTCACTAATACTGTAATGTGTGGCAATCGTTGCAAAGCTATCCGCAGGGGCGGCAGTATGCTGCACCACACCAGAACGCTGCATCGTTACGGGTGCATTTTGGCTGCCACTGTAAGGAACTTGGATGACTTGGCCAATAAACAGAGCATCCGAGCTTAGGTTGTTGAGGCGTTTGATGTCACCTACCTCAGCACCGTAGCGTGAAGCGATACTCCAGAGGGTGTCATCTTTAACAACAGTGTAATTTACCAGGGATTGGGCAATGACACCATGCCACAACAAAATAATGACCCATAAAAAATACGTCAGCCTACGTAGGGGCGAGGAGCCCCTCGCTCCTACAAAACAAACTGATAGTGTCAAAAGTCTCACAGAAGGCTACCCTAACGAAACAAGGGGCTGAAGCCCCCTGTTGAACGTCTATCTAGCTTAATCTTATCCTTGCGCGAGTGTAGATAAAAATTCCTCGTTTGACTTTGTGCGGGTGAGCCTCGAGAGTAGCATCTCCATCGCTTCGGCGGGGTCCATGTCACTAATAACTTTGCGAAGAAGCCACATCTTGGCAAGGGTTTCTTGACCGAGCAGTAAGTCTTCACGGCGCGTACCCGACTTGAGAATATCAATCGCAGGAAAGATACGGCGTTCCTCGAGTCGTCTTGAGAGATGCAGTTCCATATTGCCTGTGCCCTTAAATTCCTCGAAGATGACATCATCCATTCTCGAGCCTGTTTCAACCAGTGCCGTAGCCAAAATGCTAAGGCTACCGCCACCGCGAATATTACGCGCAGCACCGAGGAAGCGTTTGGGCCAGTGCAAAGCAGAACTGTCTAAACCACCTGAAAGCGTTCTACCTGTAGGTGGCGTAACTAAGTTGTTGGCACGGGCTAAACGAGTAATCGAATCGAGGAGAATCATGACGTGACCGCCCTCTTCGACGATGCGGCGGGCGCGTTCGTGAACGAATTCGGCGACGCGGATGTGATTGGCAGGTGGCTCATCAAAGGTACTCGCTATAACTTCAACACCGGTGACTGATTCGCGGAAATCCGTGACTTCCTCAGGACGTTCGTCTACGAGAAGAACGATGACTTTCACATCAGGTTCATTTTTGCCAACCGCACTGGCAATCTTTTTGAGCAGGGTCGTTTTACCTGCTTTGGGTGGTGCGACGATAAGACCACGTTGTCCGCGCCCAATCGGTGCGAGGAGGTCAATGACACGTGAAGAAATTTCTCCTTGCGCCGTCTCGAGCCTCAATCTTTTTTCTGGAAAAGTTGGAATCAAGTCATCAAAGCGTGGACGTTTCGCGGCTTGGAAAGGATCAACACCATTCACCGCTTCAACACGAATAAGTGTGCCGTAGCGTTCATTATCACGCGGGCGACGCGACTTACCGAGAATAAAATCACCGGTGCGGAGTTTGAATTGTTTGATAAGACCTGCCGAGACAATGACTTGGCGGGTGTTGTTTTGCAGCAGGGATTCTTGCAAGAAACCGTAACCGTCGGAGGAAATCTCGAGGAAACCCCTCACAAGGCGCAAGCCTTCCGCTTCAGCACTCTTCTCTAAAATTGCAACAACGAGATCATTTTTTTCGAGGGCGCGGTAGTTTTCTACACCAATATCAATGGCGAGCAAATGCAACTCCGGTAAAATTTTGGCCTGCAACTCACGAAAGTTTACACCAGGACGGCGGGGTTGCTGCTGCTGTTTACGGTTGTTGGGATGGCGTTTGTTGTTCGAGCGTTTCTCGCCCGCAGTATCGTTATCGTCATCATGAGGTGCATCTACTTTAACTTCATCGTCTACCTCAGCAGGTGCATCGAGCAAGGCATTTAAGTCATCATCGTTGGTTTTAAGAGGTTCTGTTTCAACCAATACATCTTGCTCAACCTCTGTTTTTTTCGGTCTACCCCGACGTTTGGGCTTGTCTTCTTCCAACACAGCAATAGCCTGTGCGTCTTGCGCCTTGGCTCTAGGACTCACAATAATCCTCCATAATTTTTTTGCATTAATTGATTCCCATTTAGGTTCTTCCCATCATTAAACACTTTTGGGTTCAGCTTAGGTTTAAGATTAAGCTTGGTTTAAGTTGAGGGGGGCAGCAGCTCGAGTGGTTCAGTTATCGAAAGGGATATATTGACGCACAATGGTTCTGCTGATAGCCTAGTATATGCAGGTTTGTTGCAGGGATGCAAGTCTGAGGCTACAAACTTTCTAAAGCTGCAAAAAGAGCTCTTCCCAGATTCTTAGTACGAATTCTTAGTTACGAAGCCGTGCAAAGCAGAAGTTGTACAAACGCAACAGATTAAAGTTTTCACTGCTCGAGAGTCTATGTTTCTTGTAAACTCATATGCAGCAACCAAAGGCTATGACAGGACGAGTAGTTACTCCAATGGCTTTAAGCGAGTTGGGGACGGTGAGAGCCCAGCAAGGCCAAAGGTAATGAAGATCAGCCTCGAGCCGCCACGCGAAAGAGGGTAAAAGGTGAAGGGTTAAACGTAAGAAGATTAAAAATCTTCAAGGTTTAACTTTCAACCTCATCAACCCTTTAAGTAGTTCTGGACGTAAGCGCACGTTACGCGCAAAACTGTGAGCACCTAAGTATCTATCCGAAGCCTACTCTTTTGTTTTCCTAAACAAGGTGTAATGAGTGATTGAGCGTAGATATTAGTAGATATTAAGTGTGAAAGCAGTTATAAAGATCAAGCGAGTGATTGCTTGATGAAGTTGGGTGGTAACGCGCTGCTAAGATTGCGCCCCGACGTTGAGAAACGGTTAGGGCGTTTTTGTTTTTTAAGGAGATGACAAAATGCAAATGACACAGATACCTTTTGGTACTACCGATTGGACGACCGTCCCCGTCACAGAACACCCTGGTGAACAGGGTAGAGCTTTATGGAAAACCTGCACGTTTAATGATATTCGTGTTCGCTTCGTGACCTATACACCTGGCTACCTAGCAGACCACTGGTGCAGGAAAGGTCATATTCTGCTCGTGCTCGAGGGCGAATTAACTACGGAGTTAGAGGACGGCAGAATATTTATACTCAAAGCTGGCATGAGTTATCAAGTTGCAGACCAAGCAGAAGTGCACCGCTCGAGTACACCAACAGGCGCAAAACTTTTTATTGTTGACTAGCGTGTAGTCGTTAGCTAATTGATTTAGGCTAAAGGAGATGGGCATGACAAGGTTGTACAAACACCTAACACTTTTGTTCTTCATCACTTTGTTCGTTGTGTGTAGCTCCGTCTCTGCACAACGTTACGAAGAAAACCTTTGCCCACGTGAACTCTTGAAAGGTGAAGTCGAAGGTGAAACAGTCATCTGTGGAACACTCAGTGTTCCCGAACTGCATAGCAAACGCTTCGGTAAAAGGCTCGAGCTAGCCGTGCTCACCCTCAAAGCACGAAGCACCTCTCCCCTACCTGACCCTATTTTGTTTTTACAAGGCGGCCCAGGTGGCGCAGCACTGGAAAGTATTGACTATTGGCGGAATTTACCGTGGCGCGACACACGCGACATTATTTTAATTGACCAACGTGGCACAGGTTACTCCAAGCCTGACCTGGTTTGCACAGAATTTTATGCTGCTTATGATTTACTTGAAGCTGTTGAAGCTTGCCGCAACCGTTTGTCACGCATGACCAATTTGCAAGCCTATAACTCTGACGAAAATGCTGCCGATATTGCGCTTGTGAGTCAAGCACTTGGCTATGAAAGCATCAATTTATATGGCGTATCTTATGGCACACGCCTAGCCCTTACCGTCATGCGTGATTCGCCTAAAACCCTTCGCAGTGTTGTATTAGATTCAACCTATCCACCGCAAGTTGAGAGACTTCTCGAAACGGAAGTTAATTTTTATGAAATGTTGCAGCATGTCTTTGAAGATTGCAAAGCTGACGAAATGTGTAACACTGCTTATCCAGACCTCGAGGGGGATTTCATCGCCACGCTAGAGAGGCTCGAGAACATTCCTGCAAGGGTTTGGGGTGATAGCATCTACCTTAGCGGTAGTGATTTACTCGGTGTGTACTTCCAGGCCATGTATGACGAAGGTATTGTGGCGGGAGTTCCCTTGAGTATGGACAAACTTTCAGATAGTGACTATAGCGACAGCTTGCTGATACTGAGCGGCATTGCTAAACCAAACGAACTCGAGAACAGCATCACACTCTTTGCTCGCTTTTTGCAAACAATCATTGAGATCATTCAAAATCAATGGCGTGACGTACAAGCTGAAGGTGTCTTTTTTTCCACCGAGTGTCAAGAAGATGTTGCCTTTCAAAGCTATACTGACGTTGAAGAAGCAGTAGCAGAGTTACCTGACATCTTCCAAACGGCAGCCTTAGACCAAGCCCAGTTTATGTTCGATATTTGCAAGGTTTGGCGCGTGCCACGCGGTAAGGCCATTGAGAACGCAGCAGTCTCGAGCGACATTCCCACACTCGTCTTAGCGGGAAAATATGACCCTGTTACAAGCACAAAGTGGGGTGAACTCGCCAGTGAAACCTTAACTAGAAGTTACTTTTACACATTCCCCAACGCTGCACATGGCGTATTTCTAAGTGGTGATTGTCCAGTAATTATGGTGCAAGCGTTCTTGAACAATCCAGAAACCCAACCCGATAGTTCTTGCATTGATGACATAGAAATGGAGTTTTATGTTCCGCCAACGAATTAGGAAGGGTGCTGCGCTTGGTTGAGGCACACCCCAAAATACATTTCACTTTCGTAGGGGCGCACGCCATGCGCCCTTGGCAACAAAAAACGACATTTAACATTCAGAAAGGAGGTTAAGGGAAAAGAGAGAGAAAAAGAAAAAGGTTGTTACTTTTTACTTTTACTTTTACTTTTTACCTTCCTTTATGTTCAAAGAAGTTTCTACACAAGTAAAATTCCCCGATCTCGAGCAAAGCGTGCTCGAGTTTTGGAAAGCGCACGATATCTTCAAAAAATCCATACAAAAAGATGCTCCTAACGGCGATTACATCTTTTACGAAGGCCCACCTACTGCGAATGGTAAACCTGGCGTTCACCACGTCATCGCGCGGAGTTTCAAAGATTTGTTTCCGCGTTATAAAACGATGCAGGGTTTCCGCTCACTGCGTAAAGGCGGTTGGGACACACACGGTTTGCCCGTTGAATTAGAAATCGAAAAAAAGCTGGGCTTTGCAGGCAAGCGCGACATTGAAAAATTTGGCATTGCCGAATTTAACAAACTCGCCAAGGCTTCGGCATTTGAATACATCCAAGAGTGGAACCAGATGACTGAGCGCATCGGCTTTTGGGTAGATTTAGCGCAGCCTTACATCACCTATGAAAACAGCTACATCGAGTCATGCTGGTGGGTCATGAAGTCATTATGGGATAGAAACTTACTCTTTGAAGATTACAAAGTGACCATGCACTGTCCGCGCTGTAACACGAGTTTAGCCGACCACGAGGTGTCACAAGGTTTCAAAGATGATGTTGATGACCCATCCGTATATCCGAAGTTTCCAGCAAATATGGAGGTGTTAAACGCAAAAGGATTGACGGACGACCTGAGACAAGTTTACATCATGGCCTGGACAACCACACCTTGGACATTGCCAGCCAATGTCGCACTCGCTGTAAGTAGCGAAGCAGAATATGGCCTTATCGAAGCACCAAGAGCGCATGGTGATCAAGAACAGGGCAGTGAAGAACATGATCTATACATCATCGCTACTGCTTTAGTAGAAAATGTTTTTGGTGAAGGTAACTACAAGGTGCTAAAAACCTTCACAGGTGAACAGCTCGTCGGCGTGCCTTATTCACCAATTTTGCAAGGGCGCGTGCCTGCGGGTGAAGATGTGGCAAAAGGTTTTCGTGTCATCACCGATGAATCGGTGAGCCTGGGGGATGGCACAGGCATCATCCATATCGCGCCTGCTTATGGTGATTTGGAGATTGGCAACAAAAATGATTTACCCACACTTTTCTCTGTAGATTTAAGTGGTGAAGTTTATCCTGAAGTAAGGACGCTCGAGTCCTCAGAGAATCCAGGTCCCTATACAGGACAGTTTTTCAAAAAAGCTGACAAGCACATCGCTAAAGACTTGAAAGAGCGTGGTCTCCTCTACCGCGAAGCGAGAATAAAACACGCTTATCCCTTCTGCTGGCGGTGCGGTACAGCGTTGCTGTATTACGCCAAAAGCTCCTGGTATCTAAGGACTTCTGCGCTTAAAGACAAATTACTTTCAAACAATCAAAACATAAATTGGTATCCCGAGCACATTAAAACAGGACGCTTTGGCAAGTGGTTGGAAGGCAATGTAGACTGGGCTTTATCGAGAGAACGCTATTGGGGTGCGCCATTACCCATTTGGATATCGGAGGATGGGCAAGAACAAATTTGCGTTGGTAGTGTCAAGGAACTCGAGCAACTTACAGGACAAGATTTATCCGCACTAGAGCTTCATCGCCCTTATGTTGACGACATTACATTTACAAAAAACAACAAAACTTTTAAGCGCGTGCCGTACACCGTAGACGTATGGTTTGAATCAGGTGCGATGCCCTACGCACAGTGGCACTATCCGTTTGAAAACAAAAATGAACTCCCCCAAAATTTTCCTGCCGATTATATCTGCGAAGCCATTGACCAAACACGCGGCTGGTTCTACAGCCTTCATGCACTTAGTACACTTTTAACAGATTCAGGTGATGGTGAACGTGAAGCGGGTGTACTTGCTCACATCGCAGCAGATACTTCATCGTTCAAAAACGTCATTTGCTTAGGGCACATCCTCGATGAAAAAGGCGAGAAGATGTCAAAGTCGAAAGGTAATATTGTCAACCCTTGGGATGTACTCAACGCCCAAGGTGCCGACGCACTGCGCTGGTATTTGTACAGCAGTGCACCACCCGGCAATAGCAAGCGTTTTTCGCAAAATCTTGTTGATGAAGCCTTGCGCGATTTTTTCTTGACGCTGTGGAACACCTACAGTTTTTTCGTGCTCTATGCCAATTTAGACAAGCCAGACTTAGCGAAAGATGTTCCTGTAAAAGACCGCCCCGAAATTGACCGTTGGCTCGTCGCCAAAATCAACGCACTCGTGCGCGATGTGACAAATATGCTAGATAACTACGACCCTACAAGTGCAACTAGAACAATTCGTGATTTTGTTGTTGATGAATTATCCAATTGGTATGTCAGAAGAAATCGCCGTCGTTTTTGGAAATCTGAAAGTGACACCGATAAGCTTGCTGCTTATAAAACACTCTATGAAGCCCTCATCACGGTCACAAAACTCATTGCGCCGATGGCTCCTTTTGTCAGTGAAAGCCTGTATCAAAACTTGGTCTTAACTTTGGATAAAAACGCTCCTGAGTCTGTCCACTTGGAGAGTTGGCCTCAGTACGACGCTTCGCTCATTGACGAAAGCTTACTGCGTGATATGAACGCACTCTTGCGCGTTGTCGAACTTGGGCGCAGTGCTAGAAATGGCTCGGGCATGAAAATTCGTCAGCCGTTACCTGAAGTTTTAGTGCGTGTGAGAACGAGTGATGAACTTGCAGGCTTAAAACGTTTAGAAGAGCAACTCGAGGAAGAGTTGAACGTCAAAAAAGTTTCGTACCTTGATGTCACAGCAGATTTTGTTACGTACACCGTTCGTCCCAACCTGCCACTCGTTGGTAAGCGTATTGGCAAGAATATTCCTGCTCTAAAACAGTTCTTTGCTAACAACAACGGCAAAGACATTGCGCGCAACGTGCGTGAAGGTAAAACTACAGAAATTCTCTTGAACGGTGAAAGCTATAACTTTGAACCTGAAGCCTTCCTCCTCGATGCCCAAAGTCCTGAAGGTTATTCTGCGGTTGAAGATAAAGGTTACTTGGCCGCGCTGAACACAACGTTAACACCTGAACTCATTCAAGAAGGTTTTATGCGTGATGTTGTGCGCCTGGTACAAAATGCTCGGAAGAGTGCAGGGCTCGAGGTCTCAGACACCATTCACCTTGGTATCGAAACATCTAGTGACGTGCTAGAAGCTGTTAAAGCACATCAAAGCACTATCGGGAACGAAGTGTTAGCGAAAAATATTTCATTAGTCAACCTGCCAGATGCAAGTTACAGCGAAACTGCTGAGGTCGAAGGGACACCTGTCTCAATTTCGTTGAAAAAAGCAATATAGTAACTCAATCAAATTTTCACTCGTAGGGGCGAGCGGCTGCTCGCCCTCTACATTTGCAGGGAACCTCGTATTCACACGACTAAAATCAAACTAATCTTTGAAAATCCGTACATTTGTGGTCACATTTAGGGCGCACGCCATGCGGCCCTATAACATCACATTCAAATCGTTTTATGTGATGTTTGAAATCCTTATATCCCTCCTCTTATACCCCACATGTAAGAGCCTTTAACAACAGGTAGCATCTGGTCGTAGGGTTACGACAATAACAGCATGATACGCCCTTGCTAAAGGCTCGTCTTTGTGTATCTCTTCGCTTTACGCCGTAATGATATTTGGTATAACGAGACTATGTCCTTGATTCCCTACGTGATTGAACAAACCGGACGCGGCGAGAGAATGTACGATATCTATAGTCGCTTACTCAAAGAACGCATCATTTTCTTAGGTACACCCATTGATTCGATGGTCGCCAATACCATCGTTGCACAGCTTTTACTTCTTGACCAACAGTCCACCGAGCAACCCATCAATATATTTATCAACTGCCCTGGCGGTGAAGTGTATGCAGGTCTCGCCATTTATGACGTGATGCAGTTTATTTCTGCCCCCGTGCATACAAATTGTGTGGGCATTGCCATGTCTATGGGCTCGGTTATTTTGATGGCAGGTGAACACGGAAAACGTGTTGCCTTACCTAATAGTCGCATTATGATTCACGCAGGTTCCGCGGGCTTTCCGCGCAGCAGCATTCCCGACCTCGAGGTCATGTCTACAGAGTTCCTTAAAGTCCGTGACATTCTGGAAGAACTTTACACCCGCCACACCGGACATCCCATTGACAAACTAAGACGTGACATGGAACGCGATAAGTTTATGAATCCTCAAGAGGCTCTCGAGTACAACCTTATTGATGAAATTGTCGCACCAAAGAAACTACCCAATCTCAAGGGGCTCTAAATGGCGCAACCACGCTGTAACTTTTGTGGGCGCACCTACGCCGAGGTAGACAGGCTCGTCGTGTCGGAAAGTGGGCTCGTGCATATTTGCAATTTTTGTGTCGAGCGACTCTCCGAAGATTTACGCGCGGTGCGCCTTCGCCACAGCACCACACACCGCCTGCCCACACCTAAAGAAATTAAAGCGCAACTTGACGCTTATGTCATTGAACAAGACGACGCAAAAAAAGCTCTTTCTGTGGCTGTTTATAATCACTACCGCCGTTTGCAAAACCCTGATTCGGATATTCAAAAATCCAACATTATGCTCATTGGCAGTAGCGGCACGGGTAAAACGCTGCTCGCGCAGACCCTCGCAAAAATTTTACAAGTACCGTTTGCCATTGCTGATGCCACGACGCTTACTGAAGCAGGCTACGTTGGTGATGATGTTGAAAACATCATCGTGCGCCTTCTTCAAGTTGCCAATTATGATGTCGAAGCCGCCGAGCGTGGCATCATTTATATTGACGAAATTGACAAAGTAGCCCGTAAGTCAGAGAGCGCTTCGATTACTAGAGATGTGTCAGGGGAGGGCGTGCAGCAAGCTCTCTTAAAAATTATTGAAGGCACCATCACGAACGTGCCACCGCAAGGTGGGCGCAAGCATCCCCATCAAGAGCTTATTCCTGTAGATACCAAAAACATTTTGTTTATTTGTGGCGGTGCGTTTGAGGGTATTGCCGATATTCTTGCCAAACGCGCGAATATCAACCGCGTTGGCTTTCAATCTTCTGGTACAGGCAACGTAGAGCCTCATTGGGTACGAAGCGAAGTGTTGCCCGAAGACCTCATAAAGTTTGGACTGATTCCAGAACTTATCGGGCGTTTACCTGTCCTTATGCGTTTACAGGATTTGAGCTTAGATGCCCTCATTAGCGTACTCACCAAACCTAAGAATGCCATTATTAAACAGTACAAAGAACTCTTCGCTCTCGAGGGCGTAGACTTGCGCTTTACGGAGGCCGCACTGCTAGAAGTTGCCAAACGCGCAGAAGGTCGTAAGACAGGTGCGCGGGGTTTGCGGGCCGTGTTAGAACAGACGTTGCTCGAGCTAATGTACCAAGTGCCTGGCAGTGATGTCTCTGGCTTGACCGTTGATGCAAGCACGCTCGACCAACCGCACACCATTTTAGAAAACGGTGTAAGACGCAAGACAGCGTAATCCAGATTTTTGAATATACATTATGAACCTGATTTTGGAGTTCGTGTGGAGAAGGCAAAGGCTCGAAATGTAGCAGTGTAAAACTGCGTGTTTATTTTTTGCGTGACAAGGAAAGCAGCGGGGGTAGGCCCCGTACCCCAAATAGCACCATTAAGCTCTTGAAAATAGCTTCTCAATAAGCAACAATTCCCTATAGCAAAGGAAGTTACATTTGTGCTAACTTACGTTTTCATGGACTCGGTGAAAAATTGTTTCGACATGAAAGTGCCTGAGAGCAAAGACTAAGCATGTATTGCTTGGTCTTTTTTTTACCTAAACTTTCAAAGAAGCACTCGTTTTTCACTTTCGTTCCTCGAGCCATTCACACGATGCACGGCTCAGCATCACTAGGAGGAAACACTATGAAGAGAGATTGGCTAGGGTTCAGTGTTGTTCTAGTATTGCTCCTCGCACTACTGAGTGCCTGTAGTGGTGGCGCGGACACACCCGAAGAAACCATCGAGATGACGCTCTCGAGCCCTGGTGTTACGGGAGAGCTGCAAGCCGCAGCTGCACTCACCACCACGACCTCGGCACTCCAGGTGCTTGGTTTGGTCAATCCACCTGGTGTCACTGTTACGTACACAGTCAATGGGGGCGAAGCCCAACCTGTCACGGTGATTGATGGGGGCTTTACCTTTTTGGCAACACTGGCAGCCGGCGATAACACCATTGCCGTAACCGCCAGCCTCAACATCCGCCCTTCCATTAAAGTTACAAAAACGGTAGTTGTAAACTATCAACCTGTTGTATCAAGCGGTCTTACGTATGGCGGCACCCTAAGCGCAGACGGCCCCACCTTTACCCGCCCTGACCAAGGCGAAGGTCTCAGCGATGCCGACCGCACAAATCCTTATAGCGCGTACACGTTTAATATTGACACCAAAGACTGGTATCAAGTTTTAAGCACCCAGCTATTTGATGGCTACTTGCTGCTCTACAAAGACAGCTTTGATCCACTCAGCCCACTTACCAACCTAATAACTGTCAATGATGACTTTCAAAATATTGATGCTAATACTCGGACTAGTAGAGTCCGGGCAGAATTAGAGCCTGGGCAATATGTAGCGGTAACAACGGCGTGCGGTAACCCGGCGGCAGGATGCGGGCCAAACCTTGGCGACTTCTCGAACCTCATTTCTAGAACCGACCCACCCCCACCGCCATTCCAGTTACCCCCAGCTGATGACTCAAAATTTAATATCACGGTGCGTTTTCTTACAAACAATGTAACGGCTGAGCAACAACAAGCCTTTGTAGATGCAGCCAATCGCTGGGCAGAAATTATTACAGGTGATTTAGGAAATGTTGAGTTGGCAGAGCCTGTCGAGCTTGATGCTGGAGCAGCTAGCGTAGTTGGCACCATAGATGACATTCTAATTGATGCCAAATTTACAGATATTGATGGGCCTTCAAATATTTTAGGTGGGGCATCACCTAGAGTTTTGCGCCCAGCAGATAGTCCTGATGCAAATTTACCTATCTATTCTTATATGGAATTTGACTTGGCAGAATTCGCTCCAGGCGGCTTTTTCGACGACCCAAAACGATACAAAGATGTCATATTGCATGAGATGGGTCACGCACTAGGTTTTACTGATGATGTTTGGCAGCTTTCTGGTAATTTGCTAGCTGATTGGAATCCTAACCCACCCCTTGACGTAAATCTTGGGACGTTCAACCCTAATTATGACCCTCGTTTCATAGGTGAAAATGCCAATAAAGAATATCGTACATTCTTACAAAAAGCAGGCAAAACCGATGAAGACGGTGTACCTCTTGAAAATACTGGATTAGGAGGAAATATCAACAGTCACTGGCGAGAACTCACGTTCGATAATGAGCTTATGTCCCCTACAGCTACAGGAGTTGAAGCACTATCACGACTCACCGCAGGACTTTTCGCTGATATAGGCTATACAATTAATTTTGAAAGCACAGCTATTGATGCTTATAGTTTGCCTGTTGACCCAATTTTTGTACAAATTGCACCTACAGAAAAGACCTTTACCTATCCTAGTGAATTTTTGGGTCTTTCTGGAGGCACAGGTGCAGCTGAAGGAACGGTGCAAGCTATAGACCTTAAGATAGATGAAAGTGCTGACCCTGCTGACCCTGCCTCGAACAATCCTGCTAACTCAACAAGTGGTTGCGAACCAGAAGACTTTGCAGGTTTCACTGCTGGTAACATTGCGCTTCTGCAACGCGGCACCTGCACCTTTGTACAAAAAGTTGACAATGCCAAAGCTGCTGGTGCAGTTGGAGTAATTATCTTTAATCAAGGCAATACACCTGAACGTAAAGGTTCGTTTGGTGCTCTTTCAAGTGGCTTACCAGGCGTGAGCGTATCCTTTGATTTAGGTGTTAACTTAACCACTACAGAAGGCTTAACTGTTCGTATTGATCAAGGTACAGAGGAGTCTTTGCTTACCATTGCAGCTAAAAAACCTGATTTTCAAGAATTCATCTTGCCACCTACTCACACCATGTCTCCAACAGGTAAACTTACTAAGCTGCCTCAATAATTTGGACTTAGCTTAAGAAAGAGGCTCGAGCAATGCTCGAGCCTCTTTCTTTTTCGCTTTGTACATGAACTTCTACACATGAGATTCTGCACTTGTTGAGTTATTTTAAATTTTTTATGCTTAATCTCGTGAGCTCACAAAAACGGACATCTTGCGAGTTCTACAGTGCCATACATCCGTAGCTTCGTCCATAGCACAGTCTGAGAGTTTGCAAGGTGTCCAAATAATTCAGAAGGAGAAATCTATGCTAAAAGAAATCAATACGAAAGAGATGCAAGATATCAATGGCGGTGGAATTGGTACAACAGCAGGCGTTCTATACGGCGCAGGTATGGCCATTGATGATGGAATTAGCAGAATTGGTGAAGATAAAAGCGCACTAAGCAATATCGTAGGTTGCGTAGAAATCGGGGCAGCTGTGGTTTTTGGCACTGCCGCCTTAGTAGGTGTCAATATATTGCCTACCCCATAACATTTACATGTCCAACATGGATTATCGATACCTCCATGTTGGACAATCATACAAGGTCACTACAAATATTTTATAAGGGAGAAATATGATTTTCGTCAAAGCCGCAAGTGTGGGGGCACTTTTGGGATTTTTTGCTTACTTTGTGGGCAAAAATCTACTTCTGCAATATCAAAATAAAAAATTTCCAGCAGATGAACCTGCTATCAAAAAACCCTCCTGGTTCTTGATTTTTATTTCAAGTTGTATAGCCATTGAAAGCACATTACGAGGAATGGCAGGTGAGCCCATTTATTATTACCGTGCTGTATTTCAATATATTGTGATGATTATTTATCTGATCGCTTTTTCTACAAAACTAATCTACAAAAAAGCAAATCAGCCAGGTTTAT
>JBOFGY010000075.1:0-2815 GCA_051649365.1 Trueperaceae bacterium | reverse complement strand
GACACCGATTCAGGTACAGACACCGATTCAGGTACAGCTACCGACACAGGTAAAGATGAGCAGGAGCCAGACACGACTCCGCCAAGTGAGACCGACACGCAGCCAACGCCTGTGGAACTCCCTGTTTATGAGCCTGCTCCTGCCACCAATAACCCTGAAGATTTTGCGAACTACGAACCTATATTGACGGGTCAAACCTACTACGTTTCGGGCGAAGGGGACGATGCGAACGATGGGCTAAGTTCAGAGACGGCTTTTAGAAATCTGCAAAAAGCTGCCAGTTTGACGAATCCTGGTGACACCGTCCTTGTGATGAATGGTACTTACACCAAACCAGGTTCAGGAAGTAATGTTCTTGACATTAACCGTGCTGGAACACCCCAAGGCTATATCGCTTACAAAGCAATGGAAGGTCACAAGCCTCGCGTTTTTGTAGATAACCACTACGCGGGCATCCGCATTATTGTGCCTTACATTATTGTCGAGGGTTTTACCGTCGAGGGAAATCTACCGAATCTTTCTTTTGAAGAAGCCAATGCACTCGCTCGAGGCACCGATAAAAAAGCCGCCCTCGAGAATTCCAAATTTAATAGTAGTGGCATTATGGCTTATACAGAAGGCACCAATGTTCCACATCATCATATTATTCGCAAAAATATTGTCTTTAATCACCCGAGTACGGGCATTGGCTCGAATGGTTCGGACTACGTGCGCATTGAAGATAACATCGTTTACAACAATGCTTTTTATTCTCCCTATGCACCAAGTGGTATTTCGTTTTTCAAGAATAAGTCTGTTGATACCCGAACCGACGCAAAAATTTTTGCACGTCGCAACATTATCTACAAAAATGAAAACAAAGTTCCTTTCTGGTATGCAAACGAAACTGACCCCACTAAACGTGGCATCACCGATGGCAACGGCATCATCGTAGATGATTCACGCAACGACCAAGCCTTTAACGGCAATACAGGCGGCGCGTATGTGGGTACGTTTCTTATTGAAAACAATCTTGTTTATGACAATGGTGGCCGTGCGGTTAACATTTTTGCTTCAGATAACATTGTGATTCGCAACAACACAGCTCACCACAATGGCCGTTCACCTGGCATTGAATCTGAGTTGGGTATTGGACTAGCCTCGAATGTCAAGGTGGTTGGTAATATCTTTTCAACCAAGAATGACCGTGCTCCTATTTTTTCGTACCGCTCGAGCCAGATTGATTTTCAAAAGAATCTCTTCTATGGTGGCAAAGGTGAGTTGCTCTATCCACCCACGTCACAACCCAACCTTATCAGCAACGGCGATTTCGCCACAGATTTAAGCTCTTGGGCCTTGGGTCAAGGAGAAAATACCAGCTATGCCAATTATAATCGAGATGAGTACGGTAAAAGCTGTACTTACATTAGTCGTGCAGATTTAGTTAATCCTCGAGATGTTTACATTTACCAAACTGGGCTGAAACTCGAGAAAGGTGCAAGCTACAGCCTCAGTTTTGATGTCAACTCGAGTAACAAAACAAAAGCGGATGTTACTGTTGTTGTTAGCGACGAGTCAACTGCAACAGTGTACGCTTCAGCAACACGCTCGGCACTTACAGTGAAGGGTAAAAATCCGCCACGACAGAGTTTGCTTTTTCAACCTTCACAAACCGATGAGATGGCGCGGCTCGAGTTTCAGCTTGGTGGTAATCCAGAAACGTCTTATATTTGTTTTGATAATGTCGTGCTGACAAAACTGAGTGATATTGTTGATCAAGACCCGCAATTCGTGCAGCCCAGCCTAGACCCCGCCGTAGCGAATTTTCGCCTCCAGCAAGGGAGTCCAGCTATCAACGTGCAGAAAGCAGATGCACCACATTTAGACCTCGAGAACAAGGCGCGGCCCAAGAATGTGGCTGACCTCGGTGCCTACGAATTTTGAGTGAGGGTGGAAGAGCAGAGATCGTTAGCCGTCAGCTATCAGCTTCTCAGTGGTTTAATAGACATCTTGCCTGACTTAATCAAAACCTTTGAAAATGCCGTCTTATACGGAATCCGATAATATAGTTATAATACACAGAATATGGGACGACCAGGGATACAGGTAAAGGTGCAACACAGTGACAAGGAATTGAGAGTAGCGTATCAAAACAGTGGTTGTGCGGTAGAACGACGCAGGATACAGGTGATTAGGCTCATGCAGGAAGGGCGAGAGCGCAGCGAGGTCAAAAAGATAAGCGCGTACTCAGACCTGAGCATTAGGAGAATTGTGCAAAGGTATAACGCAGCAGGGTTGGCTGGGTTGAAAGACCAACGTCATGACAATCCTGGCGCACCCACGATACTCAGTGACGCAGAAATCTTACGTTAGAGTTGGCTTGAAATCCTAGACACAAAAGGAAGAGACTATAGGACAACAGGAGGTCTAGGATGGCAACAGCAAAGAAAGACAAACGGGAATACAGTGTCGAATTCAAGCTAGACGCAGCCAGATTGGTCGAAGACCAGGGATACACGGTCAAGGAGACGTGTGAACGTTTGGGAATACCGCTCTCCCATTTAACGAGGTGGCTAAGCCAGTACCGTAAAGGAAAATGACAGCCAGGGCATAAGCAAGCCCAGCCAACAGCAGATGAAGTGGAAGTAAGGCAGTTACGCGAAGAGAACAAGCGTTTAGAAATGGAAGTGGCGATCCTAAAAAAGGCCGCTTCATACAAGAGCCTTCAGCAGGAGGTAGTATCTCGTTATCATCGGAGTCAGCTCAGCATAACGGCATGATACGCCCTGCTAAAGGCTTCTTTTTGCGAGGCAGATGACGTGAAGTTCAACTTTGT
>JBOFGY010000074.1:0-12459 GCA_051649365.1 Trueperaceae bacterium | reverse complement strand
GTGCGCTCTAATGCCACCTTAGCAACCGCTTCAGCGTTGTAAAGCGACCCAAGCAACAACGTCTCTGCATCCATCACTTGAGCAAGGGCTTTGGGCGCATTTTCAGAAGTTACAACAGCACGAGCACTCGGTTTAATATCTTTGATTTCGGCGAGGGAGTTACCGTAATTAAAGCCTTCAGGTGGTAAACCTGCACGTTCACCAAGCATGGTCGCGCCTGTATTACTGGCGCGTTGGCGCGTGAGTTTAAGGCTGCTAATAATCTCGAGTGTCTCTAAGCCCCGTTCAAAAAGCATAGCAGCTGTCGTACAAGTTCTTAACACGTCTACTAAAATCACCGTGTCGTGATATGGAGGTTTGGGCAATAAGTCGACACGAAGTCGTAAAGCAGGCACGGGCATCTCCTAAAGAAAACGTTTCGCAAATTTTCTTTCTCAAAAAGTTGGCCAAGGGGTCAGTTCTTCGAGGTATTTAGGAAGATTAACACCTCGCAACCGCACAATAACATGTTGGGCCGATTGGTGTGGTGTGTTTTAAGCCAGAAAGCTATCAGCCAAATTCGGATGCTCGCACACAGCTCTTCAACCCTTTTTCTGACGGCTGATAGCTGATGACTGACAGCTCTATATGAACTATAGAAAACGCACTTTCTCTCAAGCACACGGTAACCTTGGAGCGTGCCTTCATCCTTCTTAAACGCTTTTTTTGCTGGACAACTCCATAATTTTTACGCCCTAAAACCAGGTGATGTAAGGTCTGCGCTCGAGCTACCACGAAACGTTAACCGCGCGGAACTTGCAGCTGCTTTGAGGCGTTACGCTAAACAGTTAAGTGCACCTAAGGCAGTTTATAAAACCTTAGAGAAACTGGAGCATCCTGAATCTCGAGCTGTCGTGACAGGTCAGCAAGCCGGACTTTTGCTCGGACCGAATTATACGCTCTCGAAAGCCATCACGGCTATTAACCTTGCCAAAGAATTAAACACAGAGGAAAGACCTGTGGTGCCAATTTTCTGGATAGCAAGTCAAGACCATGATGTCGCAGAAGTTAATCACGCCTATGTGCTCGACATGAACGAAAAACTAAGGCGGCTTGAGTTACCGTTACCAAAAGATATTCCTATCGGACGAATCTCCCTAGATACGAGTTGGGTAGAAACTATTATCGCAGAACTAAAAACCTTAACTGTTCCCGAGCACAATCGCCAAGAAGTTATAAGTTTACTCGAGCGCACGTCGTCGCGCTCGAGAACATTTGCAGATTGGTTCGCAGCCATCCTCTATGAACTCCTCGGTGAACAAGGTTTCATTGTGTTAAATCCAATGGAGAACGACATTGCCAAACTCTTCCATCCGATTTTAGAAGCAGAGTTGCAGGATCCTGAACGCTCGAGTCATGCCATCAACGAAGCCGGCGAACGCTTGCACGCTCTAGGTTATGAACCGCAACTCAACCGTCCCAAAGGTGCAACAAATTTATTTTTAGAAGAAAACGGTTCACGCCAACTGTTGCGCGTTGAAGGCAAGAAGTTTTTTACAGAAACCCATACGTACGCTCTCGAGGGCTTGAAACACAAACTGACCGAAGACCCCTCAAGCATTACACCTGCTGCGGGCCTGCGCCCAATTACTCAAGATGCAGTTTTACCAAGTGCCATCAATGTTTTAGGGCCAGGCGAACTGCGTTACTTTGCACAAATCAAAAACGTGTACGACGCGCATAGTGTTGCTATGTCGCTCACGTGGCCACGCGCCACGGCAACGCTGCTCGAGCCACCCGTCACACGTATCCTAGAAAAATACTCTTTAACATTTACCGACGTTGAAGGGTTAGTAAGTCACAGAGATGATATTTTATTAAAACTACATGGTCACGGAACATCATTTGACGAAGCTTTGCAACAGCTGAGCTTGTCGCTAGAAAAGCTTCTTGGTAATGTCAACAATATTGACCCAACCTTAGAAGGAAGTATTAAGCGCAGCGAAGTGTATTTTCAGAAAACGCTCGAGATTCTGAAACACAAAACGGTACGAGCTTTAGAAAATCGTGATGATATAGTGAGACAACAATTTAAGCGGCTCGAGCAACACTTATTACCGATAGGTGAACCCCAAGAACGTTTAATTAGTCCGTTTAGTTTTTTCTTGAAGTTTGGTGTTAGACCTGTTATGAATTCGTTTTTGACTTTGCCAACAAAAGGTAATCATTTCTTAAAGTTTTGAGGCGCAAACTATGAATGAACTTTTATTTGAATAGGATGATGACAAAGCCAAATTGAATATTGAAAAGCACCTCGTCACCTTTGAAGAAGCAAAAACTATCTTCAAAGATTTATTTGCTGACGACGTGGAACATTCCCATGAAGAAGAGCGTTTTTTGCTTTTGGGCTTTTCTGCACGCCAACGTTTGTTGGTTGTTTCGTATACAATGCGAAAAGGCACAATTAGAATTATCAGTGCTAGAAGAGCTGCAATGAAGGAGGTGAAAATTTATGAAAAAAGCCAAATCTAAAGATGATATAAAGCCTTACTATGATTTTTCAAGAGCCAAACCTAATCCTTTTGCCAAAGCAATGCAAAAAGGTCATACGGTAAAAATACGTCACGCTGATGGTAGCACCACTATTCAAAAATTTGGCCCCAAAGATGATGTTATTTTGCTCGAGTCTGACGTGCGCGAATACTTCCCTGACGCTGAAGCCGTAAATAAAGCCCTGCGCTCGCTCATTGAACTCGTTCCAAAAAAGAGCAAACAAAAAAGGGGGTAGGGGTCGTGCTCGAGGTTTCAACCCCCACCCCTGCACCCCAAACCCCGAACCCTCCCCATGTCTTTACTCCACAGTCTCCAAGACCTCAATGCCTCTGCTGTAACAAACACGGGTTGCCTCTTTTGCGCTTACGAACATCATCAAGCCAGACGCTATTTACTGGGCATTGCCAATGACGGCATCAACGACCCGCCGTTAAGGATGCAGTTAAGTAATAAAGGCGGTTTTTGCGCTCGTCATACAAAAGAGTTTGTAGAAGAAGCCAGAGTACTATCCTCAGCGATTTTGCTCGAGGCGATGCTCTCCCACCGCTTGGAACGCTCACGCGCTGGCAAACGTTCGATTGTTGTAGAGTGCGAAGCCTGTAAAATCGAAAGAAAAACAAGAGACAATCTTGTTAAAAGTGTGCGTCGTGGTCGGGAAGATAAAGCGTTTCTCGAGTACCTACGGCAAGGGGAGCTATGCGCGGGGCATCTCGAGCTCGTTTGCCAGCAACTACCAGAAAACACCCGCCAGCCTTTTGTTGATAAACATAAACAGCTCCTACAACAGCTAGCCGAAGTCATTCGCAAACATGATTACCGCTTTGTCTCGGAAGGCATTAGCGAAGAAGAAACGCAGAGCATTAAAGAGACTCTTAAACTATTGGGAAACACCTAAAGGAAGAGAAGCTGTCAGCCATCAGCTCAACCCCAACCCTGGACCCCGCACCCTCACATCTTTACTATTTTGCGGTAGACCGAGGCGGGCAAAAACATCTCGAGCGTCATTGCTCCCATCTCTAATTCGCCGAATAGCTCGAGCAATGCCCCTTTTCTAAAGTTTAGTCTGGGCTCAGGCTTTGCCGTCAGTAGCTGGGCGGCCAAGTCTGATAAATAGGGTTCATGACCCACCAGTGCCAACACGCGCTCATTTTTGGCAAGATGCTCTTTAAGGTCTACAAGTAGCTGTAGATAGTTGCTGTCGGTCAAACTGTCCAAATAATGGATGTGTCGCCCTTTTTTTAGACATGCTAACAAGGGTTCGGCCGTCTGTGCAGCCCGCGTGTAAGGGCTCGAGAAAAGCCCGTCAAACTCAATATCCAAGAGCTTTAGAGCCTTCGCCAAAGCCTTGGCCTGCTTTACCCCTTTGTCCACGAGTGGACGCTTGCTGTCATCGGGGTAGGCTGGGCCACGTTCGTCGGCTTGGGCGTGGCGGATGAGGTAGAGGGTCATAGATGAGTAATAGTGTACTGACTTCCTCATCTTCAAAATGTCATCCCGAGCCGTTTGTCAAGTACCAAACTCTTATGAATTTTCAGAATTCTTGGGCTAGACTAGGGTGCTTCACCCACCTGAAGGGTTTATAAACCCGAAGGATGCATCTGGGAGGACTTGGTGAATGCGTAAGACGACCTACCCGATTGGAGAGAAAATGAAACAGAAATCATTCAAGAGTAGATTTTCACTGCTAGCTCTACTCCTAGCCTTTAGCTTCCTCTTTGTGGCCTGCTCGAGTTCAGAAGAAATTGGGGAACCTACAGAAGTAGAAACTACACTAACCACTGACGTAGACGAAGTAGAGGCTACAGGTGGAGAAGTCGTGTTTACTGCCGAGGTTGATAGTGAGGACGTAGTTCTGGTGGAGTTTATTGATGCTGATACCGAAGAGGTTCTTGGCGATGGTATCCCCTCTGATGGCAGTGTCAGTGTCACGGTAACGATCACTCCACCTGTAACTGTCATCGCAGTAGCTAAGGATGAAGATGATAATGTCATTGATGAAAGCGATCCTATAACCATAGAAGCGATAGAAGACGAAACTCCAGTAGACCCTAATCCGGTAGACCCTGTTGATCCAGTAGACCCTGATCCGGTAGACCCCGTTGATCCGGTAGACCCTGTTGATCCTACTGTCCCTGGTGGGCCTCTTCCAGCAGATGCAGTCCTAGTAACAACAGCAGCCGAGATTAATGCTGCAGCCGAAGGTGCAACGATTGCAGTTACTGCACCCATCACCTGCGCGACTGATAACTGCATTATCCTTAAGCCAGGTCAAACGCTCTTAGGGTCTGCGGACGGGCTAAACGTTGCGACTACACCAGGTGTGAAAATCACGACCACCATTGGTGATGCCTCTGGTAATAAAGCCACCGTTCTGAAAATGGCAAGTGGTACAACGGTAGCTGGTTTTGAGTTTGATGGTACGGATATGTACCAAGCCATCAATGCAGAAACCGAAGGTGATGTCACGATTAGAGATGTGACAATTATCACACCTACAGCCAATAACCCTATCAAAGTTAAAAATACAGGTGCTTTAACAATCGAAAACTTTACGTTAAGCACAACTAGACCCGTTTTCCTCGAGGGCTTCTCTGCTGCTACACTCACAAACCTCGACCTAACTGTAGACCGCGCCACAGGTGGTCGCGCGGCTGTGTCGGTAATCTCGAGCCAAGCAACGAGCAGCGTTACTATAGATGGTCTTAACCTCACCACAAACTTAGGTGGTGCAAGTAATGATGGTTTACTTGTTCAAGCAGGTGAAGAAGCTACAGATACAACAGCTATGGACGTAACCGTCTCGAACTCTTCTGTGACCTTTCCTGATGCCAATATCGCCGACTCTATCGCCTTTTACTTTGTCACAGGCGGTGGGGGCTCTATGACCATTGACGATGTCACCAGCACTGGCAACACCACAAATTCCACCTTCCAAGACAATGCTAGTTACGATGTGGGTGTAGTTGGCAAAATCACCGTCGGTGCACCTCTTTAATCTTCATTGTTCCTTTAATTACCCTCATGAGAGGTGGTTTCCAATGCGAAACCACCTCGTTCTTTTTTTGGTAAATTAATCTAGCAAGACTTTGGTGATACCTGCTAACTATGGTAAGCTCCGACTTGCTATTCTTGTGAGCAATGCGGCGATAGCTATGCTTAGTACCTTTTGGGAGGGCAAGCAACACCCAAGGGAATTCCCCTAAGCGTGCCGCAAAAAGGAGAATTGAATATGATGAAGTTAAGATTGGTCATCTTTGCCTCGCTTCTGGCGTTGTTAACTGCGTGCGGAGGAACTGTGGACGATGGTGGTGACGATAACGGTGGCGATACACTAGGAGTTACATTAGCCGCTAGCTCTACATCTTTAACTGAAGCAGGGCCAGTAACCCTAACTGCCACCGTAACAGGCGAAGCAACAAGCGTAGAGTTTTTTGCGGCAGGTGTTTCTATTAGCGAAGATGATGGTTCAGATGGTAGCTATACGGCAGATGTGACTGTTTCGGCAACCACAACTTATACGGCAACCGTTACAGGTGCTGATGATGTGACTGCAGATAGTAATAGTGTTACTGTTACCATTGGCAGTGACCCAGTAGATCCAGAAGAACCAATCGAAGGTGAACCAGGCGGCGAAATTCCTGCTGATGCAGTTCAAGCTGCCGACGCTGCTGCAATTAACGCTGCTCCAGAGGGTGCAACTATTGTTGTTACAGGTGACATCACTTGCAACAAACTTGCTAAAGATGGCGGCGACCCCTGCATCAGATTAAAAACAGGTCAACGCTTGGTTGGCAGTTTAGATGGTCAACCACCTGCAACACCAGTTGTTAAGATCATTGTTGATATCCCCCCAGGCACAGTATTCAATAAAGATGACACAGCAAAAGCTACAGCCATCATGGCAGCAGATGGTTCAACAATAGAAGGTCTATCTATCGAAGGTGTTGATGTTTTTCACGGCGTTGCTAGCCCAGATGCAATTGGTGCAGGAGCAGCTCTAACTGGTAGTGTAACCTTGAAAAATGTCTCGATTGTTGGCGAGTCATTCAAAGACCCCATTAAAGTAAAAACCACTGGAGCTTTAAATTTAGATGGCCTCTCAATAGCAAACGCCAATAAACGTATGTTCCTCTCGAGTCAAGGTAGTCTTAACATTAAGAACTCAGTTATTAGCTTCAATGCCCCTGCTACAATTACTGCATCTCCCCTCGTTATTGCCGATGATGCTGTCACTCCTGTTGCTGATATTGTTATAGACGGTCTAAGCCTTACATCTAATGTGGCTGGACCAACTGCTCACGCTCTGGCATTTGACAAGTTTACTGGTGGTAATACAAACATAACAGTTAATAACTCCAAGTTTAGCGTTCCTGCTGGAACTAAAACTCCAGCTATAAATATTTCGGTGAATGCTGCAGCCCCTGCAGGTGGCACATTTACTCTTCTGCCTGGTGCTGGTAACCAATCCAACACAGATGCAGACTTTGATGTTGAAGTTCAAGAAGACGCAACAAGAATTATTGATCAAGGTTTCCAACGTGAGCTTGAACCATTACTGTAAGTAAAAACTTTTTTTTCAAAAAGAGGTTAGCTTTTGGCTAACCTCTTTTTTGTTTGTAATTTTTCTTGCATAGCGTGGTCTTTTTCGCCCCGTGTAGAAATTTTCTCTTATAAAATTTTGGCGTTGTTTTTCACACGCCCTTGTCGTAGCCCTTCATACAATTTGCGAATAGACATAAATCAATCTATGTCTGAGACGCTACCAACACGTTTGTTCATCCCACCTTCCTTTCTACAAATTCAGGTGAACAACTTAAACGCCTAAATCAGCTAAAGGGTGTTTTGGGTCATGCTGTGTCATGGTGTAGAAAGGCGAAGCATGAAGGTTTTTAAGAGAGAACAGTCACACACATCTAGTAAGCGCAAAGCTAAACGGCCCATACACGGTATTGTTTTTTACTGTTGCTGGTTGCGCTAACGGCGGTTTTATTTTAGGGGTCAGTCGTTCTAAACTTCTCTCGGTTGTCAAAGGTCGCGTACTTAGGGCAAGCCCTTAAATGTACACACTGTTTAACCTGTCAACATTTCAAAAGAAAACGAGACTTCGAAAATCACTCTGAGAACTTTTAAGTTTTTTGTTGCATAGATGATTTACTTCAAACAAACATCCAAAATGGCCAGGGTATCCTCGAGCAAAACCTTCGGTGCTTTTTCAATGAGCGTAGCTTTGCGTGCTGCATAGTCATAAGATTTAATTTGTTCGACCATCACAAAACCCGTGAGCGATGAGATTTTAGGAATTGCCAAGTGGAACGGAATTTTTCTATCGGTATTGGTGATCGGGCAAACCATAGCCAGTCCCGTAGCTTTATTAAACAAATCATTGCTAACCACTAATGCGGGACGACGGCCTTTTTGCTCGTGACCTACTTGTGGATCAAACGAGAGATAAATAAAATCTCCTTTGCGTGGCATGTAACGCGACATTTACCAAACTTCCTTACCCATAGGCTTACCTAAAGAAATTTCCTCGACTTCGTATTTTTTAGGCATCCTCGAGACCATGTCTTTCAAATCGAACTTCTTTCGCTTTTCAATAACAATTTTACCTTCTTTGGCAAGTATATGTACATCATCACCGATGGTGATATTCGCAGTCTCAAGCAACTCCTTCGGAATTCTGAGACCTTGGCTATTTCCCCAACGTTGCACTTTTGTCATCATGGCAACCTCCCTATGTATAGCCTAAGTATACACATTTATCAGTTAGATTAATGTACGAACGGATTCAAAAGCCATTCTGAATGTATGACATTTGCTGGATTAGCTCTAATCCTGTACAACTTAAAATTCAAGAATGTTCATGTAAACGCTACGTTGCACATCCTAGGTTCACGTCCTTGCCAGAAAGCCCCTGCTATCCTCGTAAGGCTGCGGGGTTCTATTTTCTTGGCTCATATGTGCAAGAAGCGAAAGGATGTTCTCATGTCAGAGATGAGCTACGCCAAACTGCAGAGAGCAATTTGGGGTGTCATATTAAGTGTGTTACTGGTAGCCTGCTCGAGCCTAGACACAAGTGCTCCAGAGATTCGGCTTTCTGTTGATCAAACTACGTTAGCAGAAGGTGGCAACGTTACGTTGACGGCTGAAGTCATCGGCGGTGTTGTGACGAGTGTAACTTTTAAGGGAAGTAATAGTGTTCCTATTCCACCCGTAACCATACCAAACGAAGCAGGTAACTTTGTTGCCAATGTTTTAGTCAATGAAACCACAACGTTCACCGCCGAAGCTGCCAGTCCTGATGGTTTAGTGACAACGCCACCTACAGAAAGTGTTACTGTCGCGGTTGAGGTGCCGAATCCAGAAGCACCTGATCCAGAGGCTCCCGATTCAGAGGCTCCGAGTCCAGGAGAGCCTTTGGTCACTTACCGCAATGTCACGTTTGTATCGGGTGTAGAGCCTGATGGTTTTTCAGCACAAAGTGACTGGAAGGTTGAAGGCATTCTAGGTAATATTCAGGAAGCTACCGTAACAACAGCACAAGGCGGCACCGTAACGATTGCTGCAGCACAAAATGCGCTCAACTTTAGTTACAAGCCTAAAGAAAACTATGTGGGCGCAGATTTCTTTGATTACACGGTAGATGTTGATGGCGAGCAACAAACAGGTACTATCAAAATTCGGGTCGAGTATTTACCAGACACTATTTATCCACTAAGCACGCTCGTCAATCTCAAAAATACCGTGGTTAATCAAACGGTTTTAGTTGTTAAGCCCTTGTATTGTAATAGTGATTCTTGCGCTCAACTCAAAGAGGGGCAAACCCTGACAGGTGAAACCATCACCGAGGACGGTGTTACACTGCGTAATCCAGAAGCGAAAATTATTGCGGATATTCCTGGTACACGCCAAGCGGGTACAGCAAGTGGCTCAGGTTTAGAGAGTCGTGTGCTCGAGTTATCGGATGACACCGCAGTAAGCCATGTAGAAATTGTTGGTTCAGGGGAAGGTTATTTTACAGCTATATTTGCACCCACGTATGACCGAAAGGGTGGCGTACTCGAGGGCACTATTGCTTTGGAACACATCCGTATTGCAGGTGGCAGCGGCAAACCGCTTTACTTTGCCTGCAAAGATTATCCATGTAATCCTGATATTGCTTACGGTGGCTATCAGCTTTTAATTGACGACTTAACGGTAGAAAGTGCTTTCGACACACTCGTGATTGGTGTGCCAGGAAAGCTCGAGTTTAAGAACTCCAGCATCGAACTTAAACAACCGCACATTAACAGCAAAGCCTTTGGTGATAATGTAGGCATTGACATTGTGGACTTACTCGGTGCGTCACTTACCTTAGAGGGTCTGAAGGTTTATATGGAAAGCCCACGCAAACAACTCGATAACGGCCCACTCGATTACTCGGCGGCAACCTTTGTCATAGCGAGTGACGGAGTGGGTAAGACTACAAAACTCACCGTGAAAAATTGTGATTTGAGTTTTGGCGAACCCGACGCAAACTGGAGTTTAGACACGGTGAAAACCTTTAAGCTACACACGATCTTAGGTTCAGGTCTCGAGAGTGTAGACAGTCTAGGGAACACGTCAGAGGCCACAGGAGCGCAGATTGAGCGTGTGGGTGAGGGAAGTTTTATGGGAACGCTTGGTGGACTCGAGTGAGAAAGTGAGACGTGAAAGGTAATATGCAAGATGTTATTGCTTTTTACCTTTTACGCCTTACACTTTACTCTGAGACAACAACTACGTATAAAGCTCTGCTGACGCAAACGTCGGTGTCCAACAATCATGATCTAAACCCCTATAGACCGTAAAGCGTGGTTGACCACCGGCGGCGTGCTCGAGGGCTTCCACCATACTTTTTGAATAGGTGATAGGTGTCGTGGTATCACTACTACCATAAAATACCCAAACTGGTAAATGGGCGATTGCTACTGCACGTTCGGGAAAACCTCGTCCGCACACTGCAACAAGCGCAGCAAATCTCTCTGGGTTACGTGCGGCCCAATACCACAACCCCTGTGCGCCCATACTTAACCTCGTTAAATAAACACGCTTAGGATTAACGGTGTGCTGTTGTAACACGGTGTCGAGCAGTGCATTAAGTTCGTCAAGCAAATCTATCCAGCGCAAATTTTCAGGGCATTGAGGCGCAAGTAAAATAAAAGGAAACTTGACCCCTCTTTCCCATTCTTGTAGAAATACCGTGACGTTTGACAGCATCTAAATCTGGGCTGCTCTCTCCCCTACCATGCAAAGAAATAACAAGCGGATAATCTTTGGCTGGCGCAGGTTCGGTAGGCGTGGCGAGTAAATAATCAAGGTATAGGTTTTTGACAAGACGCTGCTCGAGCCTTTGCGGAATCATGTCATTATCTTACAGTGACTTCGCAAAATCAATTAGTCCAACAAGTTGCTGAATTTTGCTGAGGTTGCTTTGGGCTTCATCATCAGTAGCTTCTTCATCAGTAGAATGGAGCTGAGTTTGCTTTTCCAGGTACATTTTCCTAACAGCACCCTCGAAAAGAGTCCGCTGCTGCTCGCCTAAGCGGTGAAACTCTAGATTGCCAGACAGTTTGCTGGCGTAAAGAAGATCATAAAAAGGAGATGTGGCATCTATTTGGTGCATGACGTACTCGAGCACATGACTTAGAACGTGGTCAGGCACGTTCCAAATATATTCTGCGCGTGCGTCTACAATAACAGTTGCCACTAGTCTAGCCTAACGATTTTAGGAACTCTGCGTTGTTAAACTTCTTGCATTTTAGACCCATGTTTATCGCAGTAGCATGTGAAAAAAGGCACTTCTCCTCACTTTCGTAAAATTCCAGGTGAAAGGTCGTTTGCATAGCCCACAGGTTGTGGTACACGCTAAATCTAAAATGAAAGAGGTGTAGAGAAGAGGCTGAGAGCTGAACTCTTTGTTGGTAGACAATTACAAGGTTCGTAGCCAATTATAAGCGAATCGCCTTCGCGTAATACGCAGGACTTATTCCTGTTGTTCCCTTGAATGTCCTCGAGAAGTGACTTTGGTCAGCGAAGCCTAATTGAATAGCAACATCTGCAACCGTTTCACCAACCACGAGGCGTTTCTTTGCTTCGTTGATTCTAAGGTGTATTAAATAGGCGTGCGGTGGCATACCAAAAGTTTTTTTGAAGGCGCGGATAAAATAAGCACGACTAAGCTGTGTCAGCGTGGCAAGTTCCTCGAGTTTTATATCCTCATACCTATGAGCATGAAGATAGTCTCGAGCTTTCAAAACAGCCGACATTTCTTTTTTAAGTGTGAAGGATGCTCGAGGCTCTTCTGCGTACCTATGGAAGACATGCCCTATCAACACCAGATAGTAGGTTTGCAATTCGAGACTAGATTGTTCTATAGAACAAACGAAGTTACAGAGGTGGCGCAGTGTTGTCGTATCGGTGATGATAGATTCTCTGAAATATACAGGTTTTTTATAACCCAATTCGTGTAGGGTTTGCTCGCAGGGATAAAAACTATAGTACTGCGCCATCTCTGTTTGTAAGTCACCTCGGTGAACTTCATCTGGGTTTGTCACCGTGAGGCTTTGTGGCACAGACAAGAAGCTCGAGCCCTTGTGGTGGGTTTTCACCTCGCCATGTGTTAACCAACAAAATCCATAATTTTCGTGGAAATGGTTGGTATAACCCTCATGCGTGCTGACGTGCAAAAGCTCGAGATGCTCTAGAGCTTGGAGGCAGTAGTGCTGCACCTGAGCTTTAAGCATAATTTATTTTACTACGTTTTGTATTTAGATGAGGGGTCGCGGGGTTTCACAGTCCTAGCACAGCCTGTTTAATCGCCCAGGTAGAACGGTGGTTACGAAAAGCGTCAAGCTGAGCGATTTGAATAGCAACGCCCATCGCCGCAAAAAGCCAGCGATTGTGCAG
>JBOFGY010000073.1:0-7678 GCA_051649365.1 Trueperaceae bacterium | reverse complement strand
TTTCGCTTGACTCAGACTGGGCTTGATATATTCCTCGAACTGCACTTCTGTTACACTAACCGGGATTACGCTCATGGTGTTTCCTTTCAAACTCCTTATGTGCGTAATCCTTTGCTTTTGTAAAAGTCTCAATTGGTTCCATGTAAATTCCCCTGCATCTGTGCAATACGATGATAGCGTCCGCCTGGTTTGAGCGTACCGTAAACAAAGACTTTATGTATGGATTCTTCTGCCATCAATAACACTCAGTTTAACGCAGTTGGCAAAAAGTGATTCGTTTTTCAACGTGCTATCTCCAAAACTGCCGCCATTTTCTAGCAGACATCTCTCTATCTTCAGACTGTGCACTAGATTGACGAGCGATGGCCTCGAGGCTCATATGTACGATGGCACCAGGAAGCCAGGATTCTTTAATTTGAAATTTTTACACTTCGATGTTTAGCATCTTGCCTCATCTATTCCTGGCCCACACGTTATAAAGTAAGCGCGTGAGAATTCTCGTAACATTTCTAACGGTGCTGGTCTTGCTTGCCGCAGGTGTTTTTGGTCTGCGCTATTTTAAGATTCTAGATATTCCTGCAGTTGCAACCCAGTTTCTTAATCGTAATGAAGAGCAAGCAGCAACAAAGCAAATTGCCAGTCTTTTCGAGGTCGTTAAAAGCGGCGATGTGACCGCGCTCGAGACGACCATCGCAGAAGGTGCTGACATCAATGCTCAAGACCAATACGGACAAACACCCCTGATGTACGCAGCTAGCTCGAGCAGTAACACCGATGTTCTTAATGCACTTTTCAAAGCAGGTGCGAATCTAAACGCTCAAACAAGTAGCGGCTGGACTGCTTTGATGTATGCCGCGAGAGATAGCCAGAGCCTCGACACGCTTCTTTGGCTTATGAACGCTGCCGCCGATCCCAGTCTTAAAAATAGCGAGGGTCAAAGTGCCGCTGACCTAGCCCGCTCGAACCCAAAAATGACAACCGCGATTTACGAACGCCTCAATGAACTCGCCAATGGACCCTTCGATCCCAATTGGCCAAGTGGTTACACCGTTCCTGTTGAAGGGGCAACCATCAGTTCACGCCCCGCACACTGGCCTGGTGCACCCAGGGCTTACCGCAATGGCACACACGAAGGTTTTGATTTTTATGGTGGTGCGGTAGCAGTAGCTGTCGAGTACGGAACACCCATCCGCGCTGTGGCAAGTGGCGTGGTTGTGCGCTCAGATTTGAATTATGTTGAGATGACCTTAGATGAATATAACGGAGTCATCGAAGTATCAAAGCGTAGCCTCAACACTCCCCCTGAAATGCTCGACAAACTGCGTGGTAGACAAGTCTGGGTCGAACACGCCGGTGGCTATGTTTCGCGTTATGCACACCTTGCTTCTATTCCTAGTACTCTGACCATAGGTAGTAGAATCAAACAAGGCGATATCGTAGGTGAGACAGGTAATTCGGGCACGTTAGAGGCAGCCAACAATACTCAAGACGACCCTCACCCTCATGTCGAAATCTGGAAAGGTGAAGATTATCTCGGTCACACTTTAGAAAGACAGCAAATTTATGATTTAGCGAAGCAAGTGTTTGGTGAAAAGGCGATGCCGAGTTCAGTAGAACAATAAGGCGAAGGTAAAAAGCTAAGGCTTTCAAGGGTTCTAGCTCTTGCCTTCTGTCTTTTCCTTCACGCTTCGTGAGTTTTATTGAGTATTTCTTTTAAGCGTAACGCTGTATCTGATTGAAGCTCTTCCAAATCACCAACAATCAGAACAAGTTCTGTCTCTTCGCCACGTGTCATAGCATTTTCAAAATCGAGTTTGAGCGAATAAACGTAAGAATGAATAAAACGGGCCTGCTCGTTATTGACAAAGAGGCTGTAATCCTCGAGCATTCCTTCAATGTCGCCAGCATGTCGCTCGACTCTGACTTTGAGTTGTTGAAGTTGCTCTGGTGTCATGGTTATTATCCTTAAAGCTAGGCAGAGCACCTCTACTTAGCAACGACTTGCAAGAAGGAAAAAGAAAAGCGGACGAGTAAAGGTGTTACCCGTCCGCTGCTGCCCGAGAAAAAATCTCTTTACCCAAAGGTATTATGCGCTACAACTAGAACGTATGCATAGATACAAAGATACTGCAAGGAAAGTACAAATGTACTTTATTTTCTAGGTTATAATGTTGATGGGACACAGCTAGATTAACGCAAGCATGATTGACCAAATCGGTATTCGACTTACATTTTAGGTTAGCACACTTTATCTCCCGATTATAAACATGAATAGTAAACCCTACAGAACACAATACAAATGAGGAGATACCCATGCAAACAACACTCCAAGACAAGATAGCGGTTGTAGCAGGTGCAACGAGAGGTGCAGGACGTGGTATTGCGGTAGAGCTTGGCCGCGCGGGTGCAACCGTTTATTGCACGGGGCGAAGCACGCAACACAACCCATCCGACTTAAACCGTTCTGAAACGATTGAAGAAACAGCAGAACTCGTAACCGATGCAGGCGGTAAAGGAATTGCTATGCGCGTTGACCACACGAAGGAACAAGAAGTCAAAATATTTTTCGAGAAAGTTAGACGTGATCAAGGTAAGTTGGATATTCTCGTGAATAATATTTGGGGCGGTGAAAAACTTGTCGAGTGGGGTAAGCCGTTTTATGACTTGAATGTAGAGCAAGGGTTTAAGCTGCTCGAGCGCGCCATCTTTACACACATCATCACGAGTAACTATGGTGTGCCTTTGATGCTCGAGGGCGGTCAAGATCTTATCATCGAAATCACTGACGGTGACACTCTTAACTATCGCGGGAATTTCTTCTATGACTTGGCCAAAACAACAGTGATTCGCTTGGCACATAACATGGCCACCGAACTCAATAGCCATCATCACACTGTACCAGGGTTGAATATGCAACTCATACCAGCGAATAAAATCACAGTTGTCTCACTCACACCAGGGTTTCTTCGCTCGGAGGAAATGCTCGAGCATTTTGGTGTAACGGCAGAAACGTGGCAAGAGGCAGTTAAAAAAGACCCTTACTTTGCAGAATCAGAGACGCCACATTATATTGGTCGTGCTGTCGTTGCTCTAGCAAGTGACCCAAATGTTAACGAGAAACACGGCAAAGCTCTGGCAACGTGGCATCTCTCGAGGGAATACGGTTTTAAGGACATAGACGGACGACAACCACACTGGCAAGAGTTTTTTGAAAAGAAGCAAAGAGAAGGTTGAATACTTCATATTCAAGTGGTTAGCACACATCAGAACTCACTTGTAGAAAATGAGCAAGAGTTTTCATTCATCTTTTCTTTGTGTCTTTGTTGCTTTGCATCACTTTGTACTGCCTTCGTGGCGAAACTTTTGATGTTGACGTGGACTAAACCTCAACTAATAAAGCTACAAATACCACGTTTGGACGACGCTTTGAACTCGAGCATTTCTTTTACGTCTTCACTTTGCAAGGCAAGTTCATCTAGCAGTGTCCAATCTTTACGACGAAACGCGCGAATGGCTTTTTCAAGCATCGCGTAACGTTCACCGATAATGCCTTTGCGCTCTAAACCCACTTTGTTGAGGCGGTAGTGTGAGGCAGGTGCGCCCCTCGCCATACTAAAGGGCAAAATATCTTGATTGATGCCACTGCCTGCACCAAACATAGCGTAACGTCCGATGCGGCAGTGTTGATGCATCAGTGAAGCTGCACCAATCACGACATAATCACCGACTTGACAGTGACCACCGAGTTGCACCTTTGTCGTGAGTGTACAGTATTTACCTACATGCCCGTTATGGGACACGTGCGTATACGACATGATGAGCGACCCTTCGCCAATACGCGTCTCGGCACCGAGTCCTGTTGCGCGGTGAATCGTTACGAACTCGCGCAGGTCTACCTTATCTTCAATGATCACAAAACTCTCTTCACCCTTAAAACTCGAGTCCATCGGCAACCCACCAAGCACGGCGTAAGGGCCAAGTTGGCAATTCGCTCCGACTCGAGAGCCCACATACAACACCGTTCCTGTTTTGAGTTCTGTTCCTGCACCGACGACAACACCTTCTTCAACAACGACAAAAGGATGAATCACAATGTCGGCGGCGAGTTGGGCAGTGGGGTGAATGATGGCGGTAGGGTGAATCATAAAGAAGGGAGTAGGGAGTAGAGAGTAGGGAGTAGGTAAAAATCATTCTCGCTGTATGCGCTAACACTTACGCAGTATGTCGTGAAATAAGCAGAACAAGGGGTTGTAAGCCCTTGGAAACCCGCAGCTAGCTGAGTTCTTTGAAGCAAACCGCGTGGGTCTTGTACGGAATAAAAGATAAACATCATTACTCGGCAAACATAAAGGAGAGTTCGGCTTCGGCGGCTAGTTCATCGCCGACGAGGGCTTTCACTTCTACTTTGCAGAGGCGGCGGCGAAACATCACAATCGTACCTGTTAAACGCAAGTGGTCACCTGGGACAACTTTGCGCTTGAACTTGGCACCGTCTACCGACACAAGGTAACCAATCTGCCGTGTGCTGAACTTTTCACGGAGGGTTAAACCAATAGCAGCAGCCTGTGCTAACGCTTCAATAATCAGTACGCCAGGCATGACAGCTTCTTCGGGGAAATGGCCTTGAAAAAACGGTTCGTTAAAACTTACATTTTTGAGACACTCAAACGTATCGCCTTCTTGAGAAACAATTTTGTCTACAAATAAAAAAGGATAGCGGTGTGGCAAAATGTCTTTGATGTCCAAGGTGTCTTTAATATCTGGGTCAGTCATGGGCTCGAGTTTAACCAGCAAGTCAGCACTTCAGCAAGTCAGCAAAAAAATAGAGAATGTAGAAAATCCTCCTCCTACATTCTCCCTTCTGCCTTTTTATCCTACAAGCTGTAACTGCCGCGTCGGGGTGAGTTGCTCGAGCAACCGTGTCGCTAGCGTTAGGGAACGCAAATCATCCTCGAGAGTGCCAATGGGCGGTGCGTCGTTACGAATTCTGGCTAGGAAGTGCTCGAGTTCTTTTTTGAGCGGATTATCTTCGTGAACAGCCCGAACATCTACACGGACATGGCTGTTACCGTAATCATCATGAATCGGCTTATAAATTGCAATTTCAGTATGCGGCTCTTTGGCAAAATCTAGACGCAAGGTTTGCGTAGGTTCAGCAATCACGAGGGTACGCTCGGCATCAGGTGCAACACGACTAGCCAGAAAACGCGCAATACAGCCGTTCTCAAAGGTAATCTGGGACGCAGCTACGTCTTCAAAAGGACTGCCATTGAGGAGATGCCCAGCCACCGTTACATCTTTGATCGGTGAACGCACCAAGCCCAAGACAATATCAATATCGTGAATCATGAGGTCCAAAATAACGCCCACATCTTTGATGCGGGCATAGGGGCTAAGACGACGTGCTTCTATTAAATAAGGATTTTTCACCTGCTGTCTTAAAATGTTGACGGCTTGGTAAAAGCGCGTAATGTGACCCACTTGTAACACGAGGTCTAAATCTCGGCTTAGCTCGACAAGTTCTTGTGCTTGAACAATATCCGTCGCCACAGGTTTTTCGACCAACACGTGAATACCTGCACCCAAGAGTTGCTTGGATTGAGCATAGTGGAAACTTGTTGGTGAGGCAATGCTCACTGCGTCAACGGCTTCATAAAGAAGCAAGTCATCTATCGTGGCATAACCGCGCACGTCGTAGTTACGGCTAGCTTCGGTACGACGTTTTCCATCGGGGTCTACAATAGCAACCAAATCTACATGGGGCAACACCGCATAGATATTGGCGTGGTGCTTGCCCATGACTCCTGCACCGATGACAGCAACCTTAAGGCGGTTCATAAAGCAACCTCCTCTAAAACGTCGTGGGCGAATAGCTGTCTCATAAAGGCGACATGTTCGGTGTGGGACCCTTTGTGAACCTCGAGCCCGCCTAAAAGCGGTCTACCAAGGAGAAAAAAATCACCTAACACATCTAAGGCTTTGTGACGGACGAGCTCATCAGGGAACCGCAAGGGTGCCAACGGGCCGTTGTCGTCAAAGACAATAGCATTTTCCAAACTAGCATGGGAAGCTAAGCCTTTGCTACGAAGCATCTCATAATCCCTTAAGAAACCAAAGGTGCGTGCCGCGGATAATTCGGGGTAACGAGAAGGTGTACCCAACCACCGCTGAGCCCCGATAGCAGGGTGGTCATAGGAAATAGCTACGCTAAGCTGGGCTATTCCAGTGGGTGAAACGGCTAGAAATGAACCTTTTTCATGTTCACCACTCGAGTATGCTTGTTTTACCCGCCAGACTCGCTCCTGCTGTGGGGGAGTGCCTAGGGCTGCAATAGCCTTGAGCCAGCCCTGGGCCGACCCGTCTAAAATTGGAATTTCTTCATTAGAAACCTCGATGAGAAGCCCTTGCCACCAGCCCGTCACGTGCAGCGCAGCAAGGATATGCTCGACGAGAGCAATTTTCTCATGGTTTTTACCCAGAATCGTGCAGCGTGGCGTAGCTATAACGGATTCAACACGAGCGGGTATCTCCACACCGTTTCGCAAAAACCGTACTCCACCCTCAACACGGTGGAAATGCACATCTGAAAGAACACCTGTATGTAAACCGTAGCCGCGAATCACATTAAGAGTCTATCCTAATCTGAGTCTGGAATATCTTCCAATCTCGCCCTTTAACGGAGGAGCTTCAAGAAGCTCTCAGCCATCAGGCTTTTTTGCTGAAAGCGGATGGCTGAGAGCTGATGGCTTAACTCTCGGTACGAAACCAAAATCCTCAGAACTTAGTCTATATTAGAATTAGCTCGAAACTGCTTAAGCGTTTGCCACATGGTCTCGAGTTGCCCTTGGAGATAAAGCGAGCGCACCCATTTTTTGAACGGTACAGCTGGCACCCCACCCCAGGTCTCCCCTGCGGGAACGTTTTTCGATACACCAGCACCACCAGCCAAGGTCACGCCTTCGCCAATCTCCACGTGGTCAGCGATTAAAACACTGCCACCCATAATGACGCGGTCACGCACCGTGACAGAGCCTGCAATCCCCGTTCGTCCTGCCACGAGGCAATCATTGCCCATCGTAAGGTTATGACCAAGTTGGCAGAGATTATCAATCTTCGTGCGGTCACCGATGACGGTATCCTCGAGCGTTCCCCTATCAATACAGGTATTCGCACCAATTTCTACATCATCGCCCAAACGCACGGAACCCAAGTGATGAATCTTCATGGCACCGCGCGGGCTTGCCGCATAGCCAAAACCATCACTCCCAATAATTGCACCACTATGAACGATGACACGGTGACCAAGCTGCACCCGCGCATAGAGCGTAACATTGGCATGAAACAAACACTCCTCCCCTATCATGACTTCATCTCCAACAACACAACCTGCACCAAGCCGCGACCCCTTACCAATGACGGCATTAGCTCCAATCACGACCTTCGCGCCGAGGTGAACGTTCTCTCCTAAGGTTGCAGTTGGGTGAACCACTGCCGTTGGATGGATGCCTTCGGCAACAACGGGGCGAGTATCAAAAAGCTGGCTTAACTGGGCGAGGGCTAAACGAGTATCGCGTACTTTGATAAAGGGATGTGGGATAAAGGGATGTGGTGTCGAAGTCGTAAGCTTTTCACCTACAACGAGTACGGCAACGTCTGCGGACTCGAGCCCCTGCAACGT
>JBOFGY010000072.1:0-10011 GCA_051649365.1 Trueperaceae bacterium | reverse complement strand
CCTGTCAATGTCGTCACGCTCGCTCTCAGCGTAATCACATTGGCTGTGCTTTGCTCGTTTGGCTCTGTCTCAAACGTTATGCCAAGCAGATGTTCACGACGGTCTACCAACTCAAACAAGGCTGACTTGACGATTATCTCAGACAGCAATTACAACATCCCTCCCTCGTTTTTAGCTGAGACTTTTTGCCTCTACCGCGTAAGTCCTGTGCTTTAACGGCTTCAGGATGAGTTAACAAATAGTCTCGCAACAAGCGTTCTTTGCGCTCATCCCAGGTAGCACGTTCGACAATGTGCAGGTGAAACACTTGGTGTGTTGCAGGGTCTACTTTTTTAAGAAAGAGGCGGTTGCTCATACCTGTTTCTAAAACGTGATACTCGAGCTTTTCCAAAGTCTCGAGGACGTTCGCCAAATTATCTAATTGCTCAACGGCGGCCATCATGTCAATAATCGGCTTTGCCCGCTGATTGGGTATAGCTGTGCTGCCAACATGTTCAAATTCCAAAAACGCTGATGTTGCATTCAGAATTTTACTGCATTCGGTTTGATAGACTACCGGCCAACGCGGGTCATAGGCTACAACCACAATAGTTGTTTTGTTCATAGCTTCTTTCCAAAAGAATGTGGCACGTCAATAAACCCGTGCCACACTTCTTGTTTCTTACCTATTACTGCTTCTAAAAATGCCAGTTAAATCCTATGGCGGCTCCGCCTGCTGGAATATAACTATCTCGCCCTAAACCAATGGTTGCACCAATGGTTCCCTCGACAAAAATACCTAGTGCGCCAAGTCCACCTGCACTAAGGCGGATTTCACCACCAATAAGACCGTGTAAATCTAACAGCACACCACTATTACTAAAATCTAAGGCGGGGCCAACGCCAACGTAAACACTCAGCGGTCCATCACGCACGATATCGTTCATGCCATCTACCCCAATACCCACACCCAGCACACCACCATACTGCCGAATATTGCCACTTACACGCAAATCAAAACCGTTATCTAAACCGTTCACAATACCATAGTGCAAGGTAATACCAAGTGGATACCCTGTGCGAACACCAAACCAATTGCTTTGCGCTTGTGTAAATCCCATACTCATCAAAAACATTAAGACGACGAAACGTTTCATGCTTTTCCTTTCCTCAAGTCCTTCCTCAACGTCAAACTATACTACCAAGTAAATATACATGAAGCTAGACTTCTCTATATATGCATGACCCAAAAGAGTCAGCTATGTATCTTAGCAAACCTACAACTTACTTTTCACTGCCCAATTTGCTCCGCTCGAAACATCTTCACTATGCTTTTCAGTCCTAGGCACTTTATTTAGCAGCCACGATGTTTGACTATTCTCATAGATCAACACGATAGTTTTAACGTATGGAAGAAGCCCTTTCACTTTTAGGCATTTCGGGAAGTCTTCGCAAAACATCCTCAAATACAACGTTGTTGAAAGCAGCACAACAACTTACTCCCACTGGCACGAAACTCTCTCTCTATGCAAACTTAGCAAGTCTTCCACATTTTAACCCTGATGTTGAAGAAACAGCGTTACCCACTAGTATTGGCGAATTTCGCCAACACATCAACAAAGCAGATGGTCTCGTCATTTCTACACCTGAGTATGCACACGGTGTGCCTGGCTCACTAAAAAATGCCCTGGACTGGCTCGTAGGTGGTGCTGAGTTTATAGGTAAGCCTGTGCTGCTGCTGAACGCATCCTCGAGAAGCAGCTACGCCCAAGCCTCATTAATTGAAACACTCCAAACTATGTCCGGCTACATTGTCAAAGAGGCATGTGTGACAGTTGAACTTATGGGAAAGAATTTAAGTGAAGTTGAAATTATTGAAAAGATAGATCTAAAAGAATCCATAGGAAAAGGGCTTGCTCTATTCGTTCACAACATCAAGCAGCAAAGATTAGCAAATCAAACATAACTTAAAAACCTTTGTCTTTGCTCTCTGCCCTAACTTTTCTTTCACGCTGGCGTAAGCAAAAGTTTAACACCCTTTTTTGCCTCGAAAAAATCAAACACTTCTTGCCAATCAGTCACACTGTAAATAGTGCTAATCAGTGCTTCCGTGTTCACTGCATCGCTCTCTAAAAGTTGTAGGGCTTTGGGCCAAGCTGAAGGAATCGTCGCATTGCTACCTGACATAGCGAGTTCTTTATAGCAGAGTTGGTCCAAACAAAAGCGACAGCTTTACCAAAAAGACCAATCTGCACGTAACGCCCTTTGCGCCGCACTAAGTTAAGAAGTTGCGCTGACGCAGGGCCAGCACCTGAGCATTCATAAACAACATCTCCCCCTAAACCTTGATAGCTCAGTTCTCTCACTAAGGCTTCGGGGTTTTGTTCTTGAATGACACATTACGGTTTATTGACGCAGGTTACGCTGTCGTCCGTACACGGATAAAAGCAAAACAAGGAGTCCGCCTAGCACCATGAGTTGATAGGCTTCATCAATTTGCAAAGCACGAAGTAAACTATCAATGATTGTAAGCACCAGAGCACCCGCTATTGTTCCCCAATAGCTACCTTTGCCACCAGCCAAAACCGTACCACCTACCACCACCGCCGCAATAGAAGGAAATAAATAAGGATTGCCAAGATTAAGAAATACGCGCTGTGTAAACCCAAGTAGAACAAAGCCACCGAAAGCAGAGAGTACACTGCTCAGCATATAGGTCATCACGACAACAAGCGGTACGTTTACACCTGAAAGTCTTGCGGTTGTTCTGTTTACACCCACTGCAAAAAGATGTTTGCCGTAGATGGTGCGCTCGAGTACAAGCCACACTATTCCTCCTAGCACGAGCCATAACAAAAAACTTCCGGGCAGACCAAGGTATTGTCTCGAGACAAAGTTGGCAAGAACTGGCGGTGTACCCCCAAGCAGACCGCCTTTGCTCACAACTAAAATCGCGCCAGACACGACGCCTGACATACCAAGCGTCATGATGAGCGGCGGTATTCGCAAGAAGACTATGCCCAGACCATTGATAAGACCAATGATTGCGCCTGCTAACAAAGCAATGAGTAAAGCAGGAACGAGTAAATTATCTTGTCCATTAGAAACACGAAAAGTCAAAATAGCTCCGAGCGTTACGACGGCACCTACTGATAAATCAATACCTTCACCACCACTAATCACCACGAGGGTCTGCCCTGCTGCAACAATGCCAAGCAGTGAGGCGAGGCGCAGAATATTAATCGCTTGGTTTTCATTGACAAAACCAGGTCGCAATAGTCCGCCCAGAAAAAATAATCCTATCGCCAGCAGTAACGCAATAAGCGGTGGACTCAAGCGCAAAGCGAGTCGTGGTCGTTCAGCCGTCACAGTTTTCGCCTCCGTAACACATTGAAAAGCCCAGGTGCAGCTAAAGCTAGCATGATAATAAGGGCATTAAGCAAAGTTTGATAATCGCTATCAATTCCAGAAAACGAAACAATCGGACGAATGAGGCGCAAAATAGCCACACCTAGAATCGTGCCAACAATTCCGCCTTGACCACCACTGAGACGTGTACCACCAAGGACAACAGCAACCACTGAATCAAGTGTCATCGAATCACCACTGCGTGGGCTGCCACTGCCAGTCTCGAGCGTCAGCGCAAGAGCAGCGAGTGCTGCACAAAACCCCGCGAAGAGATACACACTAAGGCGCAAACGTGTCACAGGGAGACCTGTTGTGTAAGCAGCTTCCGCACTGCCACCCAGGGCATAAATATATTGCCCGTAACGACTATTACGAATAAACCTCCAAAGGAGCAACACAACAGCAATAACAAAAATCGCCAGTGGAATGCCGTAAGGCAGCGCACGGTAAAATTGTGGCAGACTTTGCGGTAACGCCCCACCAGGGCGCGGCAAAACCAGCAAAGCTAATCCTGCAAAAACAAAACTCGTTGCGTACGTTGTAACAATCGGCTGAAGACGCAACAAGGCAATACAAAGTCCGTTGATTAAACCTGCAAGCAACCCAACACCACACGCGGCAAGAATGGTGAACGCAACTTGCGCCGCTGAAGATTCTGGCGTAATGAGCGTAACAAGAACTGCATTGACAAGTGAAACAATGGCACCCACGGATAAATCAATACCACCACCAATAATCACCATCACTTGACCAATGGCTAAAAACATGAGTGGCAAAAGTCCACGTAAGTTACTGCTAAGGACACCAGGTCTAAAAAACTTATCTTGCAGCACTACACTGATGATAATCAGGATAATCGCCAAAAGCAGCGAAAAGAGATAAGGGTTTGTGCGTAAGAATTTCTTCATACGCTTTCACCCAAGTTATTTTGAACCTGGCTCTTTATAGAGAGCGGTTGACTCACCATACTTGCAGACACCAAGTGTTCTTTTGTCAAGGTATCCGCTTGCAATTCTGCGCTTATCTGCCCGTCTTGTAAAACAAGGAGTCGATGACAAAGACCGAGGAGTTCGTCGTCATCACTGCTGTAAAGAATGATAGACGTACCCGAGTTTTGGAGGTTCTCGAGCAAGCTATAAAACTCTGCCTTCGAGCCAACATCTACACCCTTTGCTGGATCATTCAAAAGTAATAATTTAGGTTGACGCAGTAACCACTTGCCAATCACAACTTTTTGTGCGTTACCACCACTAAGACTACTCACGGGCGCGTCAAGCGAAGACATTTTGAGACTTAAGTTTTGTGCTGCTTCCGAGGCATCTTTTCTCGCACGGATTTGCCGAATCGGAAAGCCGTAATTTAACCACGATGGAAGATGGAGGTTCTCGAGAATTGAACGAATCATCAATAAACCTTGGCGACCTCTGTCACCAGGCACGTAGGCGACACCTTGTTTCATCGCTTGGCGTGGGTTATTAAACTTTGCAGCTTGACTTAAAAAGGTGATATGACCGCTCGAGGGGATTGCACCAAAGAGTGTCAACAACAAATCTTCTTGACCCTGACCTTGCAAACCACCAAGCCCCAAAAGCTCACCCGCTTGTAAATCGAATGAAACCCCTTTCAACATTTTAGTTTTTAAGTTACTTACTTTGAGCCTTGCTTCACCGCGTCTACTCATCGGTGTTTTATTGCCGTGTGGCGTTGTTATGTCACCAACCATAAGCTTAACAAGTTCGCGCTCATTCGTTTCTTTCATAAAAACATTACCAACGGTTTTTCCATTGCGTAACACCACAGCCTTATCTGCAATCCGAAAAATTTCTTCCATACGATGAGACACAAACACGAGGGCCATATTTTGCACTTTCCAGATTTTGACAAGTTCAAAAAGTTTGTCCACTTGTTTACTATCTAAACTTGCCGTGGCTTCATCGAGAATAAGGATTTTTGGTTGCAAGCTCAAGGCTTTAAGAATTTCAATAATTTGTCGTTCACTTGGTGACAACTCATTTACAGGTGTATCTGGTGTAACTGTAAGGGCGAGTGTTTCCTTGAATAGGCCTAGTAGTGTTTCTGCTGTTTGTTTAACCGTGCGCCACTTAATCTGCCCAAACCCATTTGGCTCGTGACCTAAGAAAATATTTTCCGCTACGGTCATATCAGGAACTAAACTAAGCTCTTGATACACCGCTGTGATGCCTTTTTTCTTAGCAGCATACGGCGATACAAAATTCACCACTTCGCCATTGAGCGTTAGTTCACCTGATGACGGTGCGACAACACCCGTAATAATTTTACTGAGGGTGCTTTTACCACTACCGTTTGCACCAAGAAGCGCAATAACTTCACCAGCTTTGACCTCGAGATTTCCTTCTATCAAAGCTTGCACTGCCCCATAACTCTTGGTAATATTCCTCGCCGCTAACACGTGACCCTTCCCCACTCACCTTAGCTTACAAACGCCCCAGACCTCATTGCTTTGTTAACGCTAGTTGTACCAGAAAATGGTCCTTCATGCAATTTGCAAATCAACTACATTCATTTCCACAAAAGCTTCAACCTCTGCTTGTTACAAAACTATAAACTCAACCGCTCACCGTTTTGCAAAACGTAGTACGGCTGTCCTATCTTTTCCGCTACATTCACAAAATCATCAGGAGAAACAGTATTAAATTCAAACATGTTATAGTGACACGGCACGACAAGTTTTGCGCTAATGTTTTTGGCAAGTTGTGCAGCTTCTGCCCCTGAGAGATTTCCCGCCACACCCCTCGAGGACTCACGCCCATGCGTGATGGGTGTGAGACGCTCGGTTGAAATTTGTAGGCAATTCGCAGCGAACTCGAGGTTTGCTTTAGATATGATGATTTTTAATTCAGGGTTGATTTGCATCAATGGTAGTAGTGTTTCTGCATCCAAATGATCCGTGTGGTTGTGGGACGATGTTACAACATCAATACAATCTAAACGTTCTGGTGCAATCACACGCTCGGTCATACGAACGTGGGGCTTGGTAGTGCTTTCGTATTTTTTTGTAAGTGAGTCAGATAGGTAGGGGTCTAGGAGTAAGTGGTTATTTTGATATTGAATGAGGAAGCCGCTTTGACCTAGCCACCAAAGGTGTAGAAATTTACTGTCTTTGCTTATTTCTCGAACGTCTGAGAGAAAATCTTTATCTTTACAATTTTGGAATCAGTAATGGTTTAGTAGAAAGTCCAAACATACTGTGCCATGTTATTCACTAGAGAACATATTTGTAAAGCCTTAGTTCTCTTTATCGTTGGAATACTCCCAACACATTTCCTTGTTCAATTCTTCTGCAATTTGCCACCATGAAACACCTGAGCAGCTCTCGAGCAGTTTACCTACTGCCTTTTTAACTGTTAAATTCTTAGCAGCAATTTCCCTCGTTTCTCCCAACGAAAGGACATATTTCTATTAAGAGCACTTGATGGTGTGACAGTGAAACCAAACATATCTGCCCCCCTTCACCCTGAACACCAAATATCTGCAAACATATAAACGGTAAAAACTTCAGGGTTGAACGGCAGTCGTCCATAATCCAAATCAGAACTCGATAAAGATTTAAGTTCGGGGTTTAGAAGTTTTATTTTCACAATTTTCTATTGCTCTAACCAAAACTTCACTTTTATATCAGACAAGTTCTCTCCTAGAGCATGCTTATGAAAAACATCATTTACTAAAAAGTTTTGCAAATTAGACGCATACAAAATGATATCACGTCCATACATAGACAAAACGGGGTAAGTATCACAACGGTCAGCAATAAGACAACGATGCCCAACTATCGGAATGATATGAGGTAATTGCTTCTCCTCAACCTCTTCTTTTGTAATCTCACAAGCCTCGTAAATCCACCCTATTTGCTCCTCTACCACTTCTAAATCTTTTGGAAAGGAATAATAGCCTGGAGCGTACTGATATTCTTCTCCACTTTCCCCATAAATGTTTACACTCGATTTATCCGTACCATTCATACAACTTAGAAATTCTTTATAAATTTCGGGGAACTTAAAACCAAGCTCCTTTTCGTAACTGGCTATTTCGTTTTTTGCTAACCCAGGGAGCCATTTTGTATTTTGATGAATTTGAAAACCATAAAGGGTAGGATCAATTTCAATCGTCTCCCAAAAATTTTCGCTTTTTTTCTTGAAGGTTCGAAAAAAGCGTTTAGGCTCTATAGAAATATTCATTTTTAACCCATCCCTTGCCTTATTTCATTTACAGCCAACACCATATTTTCAAGCTTCTGCTTCGCTGCCCACCGCGCTGTCTGGCTCAGTCCACAGTCTGGTGCCAAGGAAAGTTTCTCGGGTGGCACATACTGCAAACATTGCTTGACTCGCTCGGCGATTTCATCTGGTGTTTCGATGTGATAGCTTTTCACATCAATAACACCTACCGCAACATTACAACGTTTAGCAATTTCTCCAATCACTTCTAATTCCGCATATTCCCTATTCGCCATCTCAACGTGCATTTCATCAACCGTGAAGTCTAAAAAGTCTGGAAACATGGGGGCATATTGGCGTTTACCAACGGGATGACCTTTGTAGTTACCGAAGCAGAAGTGTGTAGATAAATAGGTTTTACCCACCACGGTTTCCACAGTGCGGTTAAAAACATCTACAAACTTTTTCGTGTCGCTTTTGTAGGCGTAGCAACTCATTGAAGGTTCATCTACGGTGATTTCTTGACAGCCTGCGGCGACAAGAGCCTCGAGTTCTTTCCTCACAATCGGTACGAGTGCTTCCGTAACCGCCATGCGGTCTTTGTATTGCTTATTGGGATTGAGTCTGCCACTTAGTGTGTAGGGCCCTGGCACGCTTGCTTTGAGAATGAAACCAGAAGGTGCGAGACGCTTCAGACGCTCAAATTCCTCGACGACACCTAAACCACGTGGCGCACTTAGTGCGCCAATAATGTCATGCATACCGCGTTGGTCGTGAGCAGGTGGCCCGAAGTTGCGGCGCGAAGGCTCGGCTTCACCAAGTCCCGAAAGATAACCATAAAACGACAAATTAAAATCAAAACGGGTTTGTTCACCATCCGTAATAACATCCAAACCAGCCATCACTTGGTCATGCACCGCAGCAATCACCGCGTCATCTTGCATTTCTTTAATGTCGTCCGAGCCAAATTTGTCTAAGTTCTGTGAAGCTAGCTCGAGCCAACTTGGAAAAGGGTAACTGCCAATCACGGTAGTACGTAAAGGTTTTTGCTCATTCATAGTCATGTCCTATTAAGAAATGTTTCGTCATTGCAAGGTACAGAAAGTGCGTTCTAACACTAACTCAGCTAGACGTTACTGCCCCCCCGAAGCAAGCTATCTAACGTGTGTTTTTACAGAAAAGAACCTTTATAAGTTTTGTAAAAGCTCTTCCCGAGTAATTATTGAAGTGAAATTGCTTCGTCGGTAGTTTTCTACAAATGATATTAACACTTCGCCATGTCTTACTCACTTCTCCTCGCAATGATGAATCAAGTGATAAACCAAATACTCTTTAGCTCATCACTTCAAAGAAGCAACACTTACGCCACTCTTTGCAAAACCTTCCCGCTCACCTTCTCTTTCAAAATCAACTTATTGCGTCCATCTGGCATTTTTTCTTCTTTGATAAGCCAGTGGTCTTTGTCGTATTCTTTGAAACCCTCAGAGCGGCTTTCTTCTTCGCTTTTACCACGCCAGACTTCAAGGTGTATAGGTTCCCATTTTTTGCTTTCTACTGATTTATAGGCTGCGTCCATGATGGCATTGACAATATAGCCATCATAAAAATCTTCCATCGGTTTACGTTTTTCATCCATAGCGTTAAACATATCCGCAAACATTTCAGTGTAACCAAGTGCGCCCACTTCATCACCAACAGGGAAAAGCCAGCCTTTATCCGATTCAGCTTTTTCTGCAACGTAAGCGTCACCTACACCTGTCGTGAACATTTCAAAGCCTGTGCGTAACCAGTGATTATTCCAAATCGTGCCTTCTGTTCCCGAGACTTCATCGCGTAAATCCATACCACCACGAAACGTCCAACTCACTTCAAACTGACCAATCGCACCGTTTGCGTAACGCACGAGACCAACTGCACTATCTTCTGCTTCGATGGGGTGAACTTGTGTATCGGCCCAACACATAACCTCGAGCGGTTTAATATCTTTGCCGATATAGTTACGTGAAATTTCAATACAGTGGCAACCCATATCAATAATGGCACCACCGCCGGAAATATTTTTATCCCAAAACCAGTCACTGTGTGGACCAGGGTGCGTCTCACGCGAACGCGCCCACAGAACTTTACCGACAGCACCCTTGCGAACGGACTCGAGAGCCTTTAAGGTTTTAGGCGGATACACCAAGTCCTCGAGGTAACCGTGAAAGACACCAGCTTTTTCAACGATATCTAAGATTTCTTTTGCTTCTGCACCTGTACGTGCGAGCGGTTTCGTGGACAAGATTGCTTTGCCGGCTTTCGCTGCAAGCTTAACGGCTTCTAGGTGCAAATTATTTGGCAAACCTAGCACGACCACGTTTGTATCTGGATGGTTAACCGCTTCGCCTATATCCGTGATGGCGTGTTTGATATTCCAATCTTTTGCGAA
>JBOFGY010000071.1:0-18329 GCA_051649365.1 Trueperaceae bacterium | reverse complement strand
TCTCAGGTGAAGTTGGTCGAGAATTTATCCGTGAAACGCTGAAATCTTTAGGGTTAAATCCAAAGCAAGTAAAGAAGGTTAGACGCAAAGTTCCAGGGGTTGTGCCTGTGACGGCGTGGCCAGCAGGACGGCGGGTTCAACTTGACGCTACTCAGCTCAGCCTCGCTGACGGCAGTAAAGTCTGGGTGTACATCGCTATAGATGTGGCTTCCAGAAGTTGTTTACTCCTTCGTGCGGTGCGTAACCTATGGCAGCATAGTGCCAGTGACGTGATCGCTCAGGCGGTTGCCTCGCTCAAACAGCTCGGTTTGTGTGATGACATCCTTATTCAAACCGATGGTGGCAGTGATTTCACAAGCCACGTCTTGCAAGCCATGTGTGCCAGGCTGGGTACCTGGATTCGTTCTAACGTCAGCCAGAAAGGAGGCATGGGTATCTTAGAAAGACTCAACCGCACCTTCAAGTATCCATTCATCTTTCGGCATGAACTCCCTGACTTCTCCCACCTGCAACAACTCTGTCAGTCGTTCAAATCCTGGTACAACGAGCAACGTAAGCATTCTGCTTTAGGCTATGCTACGGCCTTGGGCGACGTTGACCGCTCAAGCTCTCTTGCACCGTTGAAGGGTTTCTGGGGCATTACCGTGACATTAATCAAGGATTAAACAAAGAAAACAACCAAGAGAACGAAAACTGTTCAGGAGGCTATGAGGAGCCCAATTGGACTCAAATACAAGAAGTAAGCGAACAAAATAGGTAACTTTGGCGAAGTAAAAATATCCAATCTTATAGTTACACTTTCACTATGGAGCCTCAAGGTTGATTTGAATCAGAGTCTGTTCAAGTCACAGTTAGACAAGGGCAAGTGAGTATATTGCTAGAGCCCGAAACACCACCTACTGCGGAGGAACTGGAACAGTACAAACTCGAGGGTAATTTTGATTTTATAAGATAAAAAGAGGTAAGTGCTAACCCTGAACCTTGTAGCACGTTAACCGTGGCGTATGATGCAACATATGGCTTTCTCGTAAACTTATTTATTCGACCCAGTTAATACCGGACTTGGCAGATGCTTTCGGTGGTTACACAAACACCAACTTTACAATTTTGATTGAGTAGCGATCAAGTAATGAAGTCAAAATGTCAAGATAGAAATCTTAAGAAAGAAATAGCCAGAGCTGTAAACGATAGTTCTGGCTTCGCATGCTGCTTTTACAGCAGGGTTAGTAGAAGTAATATTTGGCTATCATATTTGTGAGTTGTATCATTGGGATTAGTTCCAAATCATCGAACGGCATAATCTAAGGTAGTGTAACAATCCTTATGTTGTGAAGAGATTGAGCCTCCCTCTATTCAGTAATGATGTGAAAGCTGATACAATCTTGTACCAGTGAGTCTATGGAGGAAAATTACATGCCAAAAACAGCTCTTATTACGGGTATTACGGGTCAAGACGGTGTTTACTTAGCCGAGTTACTCCTTAATAAAGGGTATCGCGTTGTTGGTGCAGAACGCCGCGCTAGCACGCGCAACCGCCAACGTTTAGATGAACTTAAGATTACAGAGCAAATTGAGTTTGTTGACTTTGATTTGGCTGACCAGGGCAATATCACTAGGGGGCTAGAGAAGATTGCTCCTGATGAGGTTTATAACCTAGCGGCCCAGAGTTTTGTGGCTTTGTCCTTCGAGCAGCCTGTGATGACAGGAGACGTAACAGGTATAGGTGTGGCGCGGTTGCTCGAGTCCATCCGCACGGTCAATTCCAAGATACGTTTTTACCAAGCATCCACGAGTGAAATGTTTGGGAAAGTTCAAGCAGTTCCGCAAACTGAAAGCACTCCCTTTTACCCACGTAGCCCTTACGGTGTTGCTAAACTTTATGCCCACTGGCTGACCGTCAACTACCGCGAATCCTATAACATTTTCGGTTGTTCGGGTATTTTGTTTAATCATGAAAGTCCATTGCGTGGCGTGGAATTTGTGACACGCAAAATTACACTAGCAGTAGCCAGAATCAAACATGGTTTACAAAAAGAGTTACGCCTGGGCAACCTTGATGCTAAGCGGGATTGGGGCTATGCCAAAGAATACGTGGAGGGCATGTACCTGATGTTGCAGCAAAACACGCCTGACGACTACGTGCTGGCTACAGGTGAAACGCACACGGTGAAAGAATTTGTGAAAGCTGCTTTTGAGGCGGCGGGGCTCGATTGGCAACAGTATGTTGTCCTTGACCCGGCTTTTGAGCGTCCTGCTGAAGTTGATTTGCTTCTTGGTGATCCGAGTAAGGCAAAGCGTGTGTTGAGCTGGCAACCCCAAACAACCTTTGAGGAACTCGTGACGCTCATGGTTGAAGCAGACCTAAAGCGCGTCGCACGCTACAAGCGCGAAGCACATGCCTAAAGCTTTTATTACAGGTGCGAGTGGTTTTGTCGGGCCGTATTTGGCACGTCACTTAAAAACCTTAGGTTATCAAGTTTGGGGTAGTTCTTTAAGCCAGACTCGAGCCGAAGATTATGAAAGTGTAATACTTGATATTCAAAATGCTGAGGCTGTTAAAAAGGTTGTTGCAAGCATCTCCCCTGACGAAATTTATCATCTGGCTAGTCTGAGTCGCCCTGCCTTGGGTTTAATCCGTGAATATTATGACGTGAATTTGCAGGGTACTTTGAATGTACTCGAGGCTGCCAAAGCAGTTAATGCAAAAACGCTAATTGTAAGTACCGCTTATGTTTACGGTAGGTATAACACTGTGATTTCTGAAACGACACCACTCGAGCCTGTCAATCATTATGGTGCGAGCAAAGCAGCGGCAGATTTGGCGGCAATTAGTTACGCGCTCGACGGTTTGCATGTTGTGCGTGTCAGACCTTTTAATCACAGTGGTCCAGGGCAATCACCAGATTTTGTTTTGCCTTCACTCATCCACCAAGTGGCTAAGATGGAGGCCGGACTCAGCGATCCTGTTCTTCATGTAGGCAATTTAGACTCTGTGCGTGATTTTTGTGATGTGCGTGATATTGTTATGGCGTATCCACTCCTTTTGCAAAAGGGACAATCAGGGGGTGTTTACAATCTGGCAAGTGGACGGGGTGTATCTATTCGAGAACTGGTCGCAGAAGTTACGCGGCTCAGCAGTAAAGATATTGAAGTTGTGCAGCAGGCTTCGCGCTCGAGACCTCAAGACATTCCTTATCTTGTTGGAGATGTTCGCTCCGCTAAAGAACTCATGGGTTGGCAAACGACGTATACTTTAGAAAAGATGCTCCAAGATATGATGGATGCCGAGAAAGAAAATCTCAATGCTTAAAGATTTGAAAGTTGCTATCATCCACGATTGGCTCGTGACTTATGCAGGGGCAGAGCGTGTGTTAGAACAAATGCTCGAAGTTGTACCTCAAGCTGACCTATTTAGCCTTGTTGAATTTTTACCCAATGACCAACGCTACTTTATTAAGAATAAAAAGGTGACAACATCTTTTATTCAGCATTTGCCCAGGGCACAAAAAAGTTACCGAAATTACCTACCCCTTATGCCACTGGCTGTCGAACAATTTGATGTGTCTTCTTATGACATTGTTATCTCGAGTTCGCACGCAGTAGCCAAAGGTGTGATTACTGGACCTGACCAACTTCACCTTTGCATGTGCTACTCACCTATTCGCTATGCTTGGGATTTGCAACACCAATATTTAAGAGAGAGTAATTTGGAGAGGGGACTTAAAGGCTGGATTGCAAAATATTTGTTGCATCGTGTGCGGCAGTGGGATTACCGTACAGCGAATGGGGTAGATACCTTTATTGCTATCTCGGATTTTATTGCAAAGCGTATTTGGAAAGTCTATCGCCGTGAATCTGTTGTTATTTATCCTCCTGTAGATACAACAGCTTTTGAGCTCAAAGAAGAGAAAGAGGATTTTTACCTTACAGCCTCAAGGTTAGTACCCTACAAAAAAATAGATCTTATTGTTGAAGCATTTGCAGAAATGCCTGAGAAAAAACTGGTTGTTATTGGGGATGGCCCTGACACGGACAAGATAAAACAAAAAGTGAGAGCAAATGTTCAGATGTTGGGTTATCAGCCTTTTAGTGTTCTTAAGGATCATATGCAACGCGCAAAAGCTTTCATCTTTGCGCCCGAAGAGGATTTTGGTATTGTGCCTATTGAAGCACAAGCTTGTGGTACGCCTGTAATTGCGTACGCTAAGGGTGGTACCCTCGAGACTATACACGGTCTCGAGCATGATTCGCCTACCGGTGTATTTTTTGAAGAGCAGACTATTACATCATTGCAAGCCGCTGTTCAGACCTTCGAGAAGTCTATAAGCCGATTTGATCCAACGAAGGCGAGAGAGAATGCCTTGCGCTTTAGTACGGAGCGTTTCAAACAGACATTTCTACATTTTGTCGAGGAACAATGGCAGCACTCTATAAAGGCGCGACGCAATACGTGAGCTTTGCTCCAGTTACACGCTTTAAAATATGGCTAGGACTCTGGCTACCATTTTTACTACTTAGTGTCTTACCCGTGATTTTTGCTAGACGTGCTGTTGATGTAGATAACATTTTCCTCATTGCTACAATTGCTTTGATTTTTAGTCTTTTGCAAGTGAGACAACAACTGTTTTATAGACTTCTGTTTATTAGTCTTATCCTTTTGGTCCTAGTAGGGACAATGGTGCAACTGATAGCTCCACATCTTTGGATGAATACTAATCGTACGAGTATAGGTGCTTTTTTGAGTAATATTTATGAAGACCATATTGAAGAAATTGGTTCCCGTGCTTGGCATGTTTCACCGACTGTGTCTCAGCTCGAGCTTAGTTTTGAGGCTAAGTTGGTCTCTGGGGAGTTAGGCTGGCAGTGGGTCGGATCAGAGCCAGGTATACATCTCGAGACTCTAATTGAAGAAGGTACAACCTTTACGCGTGTGACGACACCTAGTGGTGGTGATCCCTATCTCATGCGCACCTTTGATTTGAATAGGGTAGTGGGAGGTCACCAGGTTCGTGTTGATATAACAATGCGCTCTGCGCCCTCTTTGCCTTTGCTGGATTGTCGCGGTATTTGGTTACAGACGTGGGGTGAGGGTGCTGAGATAAATTGCTTGGCCGTTGCTTTAACGCCAATGTGGCAAACGTTTCGTCATACCTGGACAATTCCAGACACTGCAACTTCAGATATCGTCCGTGTAGTCCTCAATGATTTTGACGGACAAACTTACGACGTAGCAACAATGAAGTTTTACATCAGGGAAGGAGAACAATGGCTCGAGCTGGCTCCACTTTTACCTGCCGCACCTGCGCTAACAAGTTCTTGGGATACAGGGGAAGTGAATAGTGGACAGGGTTTCATACCAACACAAAGTTGGCAGTCCTATACATTCCCTATTCTAAAACGAACTGTGATCCAGTCTGAAACTACAAACCAAAGCAAAGCTGAACCACTAAACGTTTTTTTGACAATACCTCCAGGCGTTACCCTAGCGACGCGTGGGGTAAGACTAAATGTTCCCTCTAATGTAGACATAAACATAGTGAGGCAAAGTTATATATTTGGACACCCAAATATAGCAGGTCATACAGTTGTAGTTTTCGCCTTACTGGCGTTAGTGTTGAGCCTGAAATTTAGGAGTCAAATATTGATAGCAGGTTTAGGACTTGTAAGTTGTTTCTTCACAGGTTCAAGGTCTGCTTGGATTGTACTTTTGCTGGGCCTAGGTATTTTGTCTTGGCTCAAGCAACCAAGCCGTCGCAAGGTACTCATCACTCTTTATGTGCTTTCAATTCTCACTTTGGTTGCTACGTGGCAATATTTAGGAAGATTACAGATTACAGCTGTAGATAATACTTGGAGTCGTTTAGACATTTGGGTTACAAGTCTAAAAATTGTAGGAGACCATCTACTGCTCGGGATAGGTACATCCCATCAACGCTTTGCTGATCTTTGGTTTGCCTATAACAAGACAGCAATTCTGCCCGTCGTTCATGCCCACAACTTGTTGCTCGAGTGGCTCGTGAACTTCGGGATTTTAGGCGGCTTAGCCATCGTCTGGCTTTTCGCAGGTTTCTTTCGACTTGCCTGGTTACGCCAGAAGTGGTTGGGGATGTGTATTGTCTTGGCTGTTCTAGCTCTCAACATGGCCGATGTAAGCTTGTTTTATGCTTGGGTGATGGTGCCACTCATCTTGTACCTTAACTCGAGTGAGTGAAGCTTACACTGTTAAGCAGATTGCCCCACTTTCCTAAACAGAGATATACCTTGAACGACTGCCACACATTCCCCGTACTGCAGATATCTTTTTTCAAAAATCCCCAAACCTTTCTCTAAAAGTGTTCTCAAGGTACATCGCAGAGCACGTCATGCTACCTTTTCCGCTTAGGATTGCACCGTCTATCAAAACAAACCGCCACACCTTAGCTTTAACTTTCTACATTAAACTGCGTTGAAGATTTCCGAACTAAACATCTTGCTTTTGTCTCAGTGCTTCATACAATAAAAGCGCGCCTGCTGTAGCCACGTTTAAGCTATCGGCTAAACCCGACATAGGAATGCGAACCTGTGTGGTAGCGGCCTCGAGCCACGTTGAATGTAATCCTTCGTGCTCAGTGCCAAGCACGATAGCTGTTTTGAAGCGGAAATCTTCTTGCCAATAATCTTTGGTGGCGTGGGGTGTAGCGGCGACAATCTGAAAGGAATGACCTTGTAAAAATTCAATAGCTGTTTGGGTCTCGAGCAACATTACTGGACGACTAAAGACACTGCCCATACTTGCCCGAATAACATTGGGATTATAAAGGTCTGTCCCAAAACCTGTAATAATCACTGCGTCAGCATTGACCGCATCGGCGGTACGAAGTAACGCGCCAATGTTGCCAGGTTTTTCTAAACCATCAATAACGAGTACGAGACTGTGCGTAGTTACCCTGAGGTCACGAAGTTGTTTTGTTTTGATAGTTGCAACAGCCATGACACCATCGGGGTTTTGGCGCAAGCTAAGTTTTCGAAAAGCACGCTCGGATAACTCGAGCCAGTCCACATTGTTTAGCAAACGTTTTAGTTCTTTACGCTCAGTGTTCTCGTGGTCAAACAGCGCAGGGCAGAGGATGAGCGTGTGAATGTCTTCGCCGCCTTGAACGCCGCGTAATGTTTCGCGCACACCTTCAATTAAAAACTGCCCCTCACGCTCTCGAGCTTTCGCTTCTTTAAGTTTGTTCAAGGCTTTGAGTGTAGGATTATCGCTGCTTTCAATGCGCTTGAGGGACTTCACGGAGATATTGTACAGTTGAAAGGCTTAAAGGCTATCAACTTCATAACACACCTAAGGTGTACGAGAAAAGACCAGATTGCTTCGCGGTGTTGGTAGTGATTGGCTTTAGAAAGGGTTCGCACCTCCTACACTGCGGCTCGCAATGACGAAACACTCGTCATTGCGAGCTTGAGTTTGTGGTGTGTTCATCATTAACGTAGCGCACCGTTGACAAAGCCGCGAAGCAATCTCACTTTTTTCTCGAGGCAAAAGGCTAACAACCTTTCTTAGCTTTCTGCCTTCTGCTCTCTGCCTTTTTGTATTCCTTTCAGCACGATAGCCCAAAGTCTTTAAGGTACGCTAACGTCTTAGTGAAAGAGGGGAACTCGCATGAGTCAAGCACCAAAACGCCAAGCGGCTATTGTGTTTATTTTAATCACCTTATTTATTGATATTTTAGGAATTGGGATTATTATTCCTGTGTTACCTGGACTTATCAAAAGCTTTGTCCAGGAAGAAGCGGGGGTAACAGCAGAAAATGCTGAGAACTCCGCGTCCCCTACTGACTCAGATACCGCTACTACCACAGTAGCAGACGAGGCGGCTCGACAACAGGCGGACGATATAGACTCGAGAACAGGGCGATACTACGGTATTATTTCAGCAGTGTACGCCCTAATGCAGTTTCTGTTTGCACCGCTTTTGGGTGCACTTTCTGACCGCTTTGGTCGTCGTCCTGTTATTTTGTTATCGCTGTTTGGTTTGGGTGTTGATTATCTTATTCTTGGCTTTGCACCTACGCTAGGTTGGTTATTTGTGGGCCGTGTGGTTGCAGGCATTATGGGGGCAAGTTTTACGGCTGCCAATGCCTACATTGCTGATATTTCTACCAACGAAAATCGGGCGCAAAATTTTGGATTTGTTGGGGTTGCTTTTGGCTTAGGTTTTATTTTTGGACCCGTACTAGGTGGCATACTCGGTGAAATTAATCTGCACTTGCCGTTTTTTGTATCTGCCGGTTTAGTATTTGTGAATTTGCTATACGGCATTTTTATTTTGCCCGAGTCCCTCCGTCCTGAAAACCGCAGCCCCTTCTCGTGGTCGAAATCGAATCCAGTCTCGAGCCTGCTCAATTTACGCAAATATCCTCTCGTCTTTGCTCTCGCGTTTGCGTTTTTATTTATTGTTCTTGCCCAAGGTGGCTTGCAAAATATCTGGGTGCTTTATACGAGCTACCGTTTTGGTTGGGGCGAACTTGCCAATGGTTTAAGCCTTGGCTTGGTGGGTGTTACGGCAGCAGTGGTGCAAGGCGGACTCATTGGTATTGTCATTAAACGTTTAGGTGAACGCCGCGCGATTGTCATGGGTTTGATCGTGTCTACGGTCAGTTTTCTGTTCTACGGTTTAGCCTCGCAAGGTTGGATGATGCTCACCGTCATTGTTCTTGGTGCGATAGCAGGTGTAGCGCAACCTGCCATCCAAGGACTCGTGGCGGGCTCTGTTCAACCCAACGAGCAAGGTGCCGTGCAAGGTGCGCTCACCTCACTGTTTAGTTTGACAAGTGTTTTTGCACCGCTTATTTTCGTCTCGGGATTGTTCAGTTATTTTACAAGTGATGCTGCACCGTTCATGCTACCTGGTGCGCCGTTTTTCTTGGGTGCTGTGTTTAATGCGCTTGCCGTGCTCATTGTGATTCAGGTGTTTCGCAAGTTTCCACCGAGCGCACCACCGTCTGACAGTACGACGACTCCAACGGTAGGCGGAGGAATGCACTAAATATCTATCCTAGAATTCAAATACACCTCTCTAGGAAAAAATGGGTGGGGGGTTCGGATAGACTCTTAGCTGTTGCCCTTATCTGAGTACATGTTGTCTGAGCACATGTTGTAATTAGGTTGTTGAATGGTAAAGGAGGACGAATGTCAAATCTTATTAGAGCTGGCGACCTTTATGCACACGTGGGAGCCAAAACGGTTGTCGTGGTAGATACCCGTTTTGATTTGAGCAATGTTGAAGCTGGGCGGAGAGCCTACGAAGCAGGACATATTTCATGTGCTCACTATCTTGATTTAGAGAAAGATTTATCTTCACAAAAAGGCGTGCATGGTGGGCGACATCCCTTGCCTGATGCTAGCGTTTTTGCAACCACCTGTGCCGAGCTTGGTATTACGAAAGATTCGTTCACTGTTGTCTATGACGATGCTACTGCCATGTTTGCAGGTCGGGCGTGGTGGTTACTCCGTTACATGTTAGGTTGCTCAAATGTTAAGGTTTTAGATGGTGGTTACAGTGCCTGGCTAGGGGCGAACTATCCTGTCACTATAGGCGTGCCCCCTCGAGTTCAGCTTCGAGAACCCTTGACTCCTTTAACAACATTTCCCAAGCTCGTGGATATGCACTACGTCAAGCAAAACCTAGAGAATCCAAATGTTATTTTAATTGATGCACGCGCCGCAGACCGTTTTCGCGGCGAGAACGAAACGCTCGATGCTAAAGCGGGTCATATTCCCGGAGCCGTCAATAAACCCTTCACGGAGAATCTCGAAGGCAAAACTTTTAAATCCCCTGAAGCCTTACGACAACGTTTTGCAGACATTCCTAAAGATAAAGAGATTATTCTTTACTGTGGCTCGGGTGTGAGTGCCAACCATAACTTGCTTGCGCTCGAGGAAGCAGGCATTACAGGTGCGAAGTTGTATGCGGGTTCTTGGAGTGATTGGAGTAGTTATGATGATAATCCAATTGAGACGGGTGGTCAGGAGTGAATCTAAATTTAGCTATGTTGCAACGCCTCGAGCAAAGCCTAAAAAATGCTGCGACAAAAAGCCGCGAGAAAATACTGCATGACTATTTCGACGCCTTTATGTCTCCTGCTGCAGACGAACACTTGAGCTTTGCAGTACCGAAGCCTGGCTTAGACACACCTGCGGCCATTACCGTTTTAAAAGAAACCTTTGAGCGGTGTGGTCGTGTAGCGAGACTCGAGTATTTTCACGAGCTGTATCCAGCCTTAAGAGCAGTGTTAGGGAGTGAAGGGTTTACCCAAACGATGGCTGCCCCAGTGATGACTTTAGTCTCAAAGAACCTAGTGACAGACGATGTGGCTTCTAAAAACTGGACGCAAAAAAACCTCGCTGCTTTCAACCTCAGATACACATCTTTAGTTCACGATGAAACGATGGTAGCAAAGTTTTTAAGAGCGCAAGCGCTTTCTTTTGGAGGCGCAGGTGAAGACACACTAGCTTGGTTGCCTGGCATGATGGATATGCTAGAGCAAGGTGAACTCCTGGGCGCAGTGTTTTTGCAGGAAGGTCAGTATATTGCAGGTGCCGTGATTCAAGGTTCACACGACGGTGAACTTGCAGGTGTCTGGACCTTGCCCGGTTATCGCCGCCGAGGTTTAGCGTTTGCACTGTGCCAACGCTTGCTCCGTGAGTATTTTGCTGAGGGTCAGACGCTGTGCTGGCTCTCCGCAGCAGAAGACGCACAAACATTGTATGAAAAATTAGGCTTTCAGTGGGTGGGTACGCAGCTCAATCTTCGTTTTGCCGCGAGAATGCTTGAAGAATACCCGCAAGAAGACTAAGGCACAGCACGATGAGCAGAAGGATTTTTGCGGCGGTACCTCCTAAAAATAAGAGCGATAACACCAGCACGAGAATAGAACCTGCCAATATACCCGTCGCAGTGTAGAACAAAATAAATGCGAAGCGACTTGGATGTTGCAAAAAAAGCCAAAAAATGAGCTGGTTCATATCTTTTAGTTTAGCAAATCTTGACCAGCTCATTACAGAGTAACCGCGATGTTGGAGCTAAAGAGTCTTTAATTGTGTGGTCACCCCAGTCTGGTTGTGGGTTTGCAGGATTTCTCTTGTGAAGTTTGCTACACTCGAGGTCTATGAATTCTAGCTCCAGTGATCTACAGCGCTTTCTACGTGAACCCTTTAACAGCATCTCGCACTTCATTGGTATTTTGCTCAGTATCTTAGGATTGGTGTTACTCGTTGTATTGTCAAACGGTGAACCCTACCGCACGACGAGTTTTGCGATTTATGGCTCGAGCCTTATCATCCTTTATACAGCCAGTACGCTCCTGCACAGCATCAAAACAACGCCTAAAACAGAAAAGAAACTTCGCATTTTCGATCATGCAGCAATTTTTATTCTTATTGCTGGCAGCTATACACCCATCGCACTCGTCACCCTACAAAAAAACCACCCTGCTTGGGGTTGGTCACTTCTCAGTGTGGTTTGGGGAATAGCCCTTTTGGGCGTACTCTTTAAGGTCTTTTGGATTGAGGCTCCTCGTTGGCTTTCAACTGCCCTATATTTGGGGATGGGTTGGATGTCGCTCGTGGTCATTACACCTGTTGCCCAAACGTTAGCGTTGGGTGGCATGGTGTGGCTAGGTTTGGGCGGGGCGTTTTACTCGGTGGGTGCAGTCATTTACGCACTCAAAAAACCAGATTTTTTTCCGAAGGTGTTTGGTTATCACGAATTGTGGCATCTCTTCGTGTTGGCGGGGAGTTTTTGTCATTTTATGATGATGCTTAGGTATGTGTTGCCAGCATAGAATTTCGCAGAGCTTTTAGTCTTACGGGGTTGGCAGTCCAGCTCGAGGAATAGCACGTGAAAAAATTTGTGTTGAACGAGCAATATTCCCACTTCCCTGTTTTGCTTGAATGACGAGCCTAGGAGCAACGGCAGCTATAAGTCCATTCGCATTACTTGCACTTCCTGTTGCAATACTAAACACACCAGAATTATCGTCAAAAATAGGAGACTCTTGGGAAAGTGTTAGGAGTGTTGTTGCAGCAAGATTCGAGCCGTTGACTTGATTAGAAGGAACAATTCTATCTGCCATAGGACTGCTTGTTGCTGTTTTCCAGTCCAAGAGCGTGCTTGCAGGCACCGTGTTTGCGTTCCATACCAATTCATCTTTTCGCCATTCGATGAGTGCTGAGCCGGCTACGTCTGCAGCACCAAGAGTATTGATATAGTTTGCACGATTTTCTAGGCTAAAAACATAACCACAGTACTTTGCTGTAGTAAGTTGGCAATAGGTAGTACCCGCAGGTACTAGCACGGCTAGAGCGTTTGCTCCAGTTAGTGCTGTGTGGTTATTCGTTAAGGTGACTGTGATTCCTGAAGGATAAATATAGCTCGCTTGGGTAACGATTTCAGTCATTCTCAACAAAGATTGACGCAAGGCTAAGTTTGCATCCGCTGAACTCATTTGTTGATTAGATATTCGAGAGTTTGAGCTAAAGAAGAAGGTCAGGGCACCCAAAAAAATACTAAAAATGGCTGTAGCGACAAGAAGCTCGACGAGTGTAAAACCTTTACGCATATTAGTTTGACCCCACTGATAAACCAGAGCGTTGAGCAGAAGGGCGACCTATTTCTGAAACGAGACGAGCGGTCTGATTATTTTGAGTGTCTCTGACAGTTACGGTAACTCTCCTTAATGCTGGCCTAGGTAGTGTGCAGCGCAAAGGATCTGTCGAAGTTGCACTTGTGTCAGTCCTGTCGGTGCCGTTCGCATCTAAACATCCATAACCAACATCTATACTGGTAATAGCTACACCTATATTTTGGGTATAGGGGGCGTTGTTAAATACGGGTATAACTTGTGCTCCTGTTATACTGCTGTCATAATTGTTAAGCACGGACCAATGCTGGCGATGTTGTTCAATAACAGCATAAGCTACTTGTTGAGCATTGAGTGACTTCTGACTACCCTGGCGAGTGCGCAAATTAGAAATCATAAGACTGCTAATGGTAGCAGATACAATAGCAAACAACCCTAATGCTACAACCACTTCAACAAGTGTAAATCCTCGAGAGTGTTTCATTGTTGAACCACCAATCCTGTGACCAGTAAAATGAATGTCCTTGTATCGTTTCCCCTTCTAATCGTAAAGCTTAATTGTTGTGTAGGCAGACCTCTAGCTGTAAAACTAAAAGCTTGATTGGTGATGCTGCGCGTAATAGTAGCAGTAGCAGTATTAGGCAGAGTAATTTGCCCCACGGTAGTAGTACCGTCTCTCCAGACTAATTGCGTATCGGAGTTGTCTGTGGAAAAAGTTAATTCTCGAGACGTGCGTATCGCTTCATTACTTGCTTGAGCAATTGCATCAATGACACTACGAGTTGCCTCGTTGATTTTTAGTTGATTGAGGTATCTAACCGTGCCAACACTGCCAATACTTAGCAAAATACTAACAAGTCCAATTATGACTAACAACTCGAGCATCGTGAAACCACGTTTACTGACCACGACTGTACTCCAATCGTTGCCTAACTTGAGATTGCAACCTACCTACATCTGTCTCTGAAACAGTTGTGCGAGAACCATCATTAAATACGATGATGGTATTATTGCCTTGTGTTTCAAAATGACTAATTTCATTCAGATCAGCACTTGAAAGAGAGCGACTACCCTGTAGAGTTTGGGTAGTAACAATTTGTGGATAGCTCTCCATAGGTTGGCCATTAATGAGCATCGTAACTTTTTCAGTACCTGTTTCTCCTAGTGTCGTTGCAGAGTTCGTGCTTGATTCGGAAGCAGGTTTTCTTAACAACATGAAAATACCAATTATCGCTAAGAAAAAAGTTACTCCTATAAGTAGATTTCTGATATTCATTGGAGAACCTTCTCACTACTCTTTGTACCAATTTCCCATGAAAGCGTTTTGCCGATTTCTCCCTGAACTAGGTTGAATGCATAACCACCATTACGCAAGCGGTAATCATAGTTGAGTGTTAAAAGACAGCTATCTGAACCAGGCACGTAGTATTTATTGGTTTGGCCGTTGATGGTTGGGGAACTACAATTGTGATTTTGGTTATCTTGTATTTTGTTTCTATATTCATTGTCAAAAGGCCAAACAACACGGCGACCTGGTGCGAGTACACCAATCTCTTTTGCAATCATGCCCCCCTGTACCGACATAGCCTGCATAGAGGTCTTACCTGCGATGCGCTGGTTAGCATACAAGAAAGCATCAAGTTGATTGACTTGAGTTTCGTAAGTCGCGTTAGCAGAAATGATGACACGAAGAGAATCGCCGCTCCAATGAATCCTTCCAATGCTGGCTCCATTTGCGTCAGTCAAGTCAACCTCTGCATCTTTTGTCCAACGCTTTTCCCAGATTTGTGTAATGGTGCCTTTTTCAGTGACGCAATTTTTACCCTTTTTATCGCAAGTTGTTTTGTCCGCTTTGAGAGTTAACCCCATATCCTGAATAGATTTAAGAAAATTGTCTCTAAAAGCCGCTTCATCATCACGCATACCACTCTTATTCCAACGCCAAGTATTGTAGTCAAACGTTTCTTTACCAAGTAACTCGTTATACTTGCCGTCAGAGAGCCAAGAAGCAAAACTACCATCTGTTTTGACTTTGCCTGGTCGCAGGCTATAACTGTAGGCATCATAGCCGTTAAGAGTTTTTACCTTTGTGTTAGCAATAACTGTGCCATCAGCATTCGCATAGTCACCATTGGCAAGGAGCTTGAGCTCATCTCCTGTGTCGGTATCGTAGTATTTGTAACTATTGACATATTGTTTGTTGAAGTTGCTGTCTAGGATGGCTTGACCATCGGCAGAGCGTTTCTCTTTTGAATAATCGAACCCGAATTGGGCTCTGTAAAAGTCAGCAGATTGACGTTGCGACCAAGGTTTCAAATTGCCGGAGCTGTCGTTTTCAGTATAATCACCAACAACGACATTGCCACGAGCACCTGTTCTTAAAACATCTTTATTTGCTGTAATGTTTGCTTTAGCACAAGCATCGTTATCTGTTATTGTTGCACAGACACCGCCAGCAACTCCTGGTTGATCAGGTGGATTGTTTAGAGTGACATCTCCTGCAAAGTAAATATTTCGTCCTGAGTAAAGCGCACCAATACCCTCGACAACCCCTTTGATGATAATATCACCTTCAGCATAAACATCGCCCGTAATTTTTATGGGGTTTTCTTTTGTACCAACTAAGATAAGGTTGCCGTCATAAGTTTGATTAATGCTGCCGCTAAGGTTACTCGTACTGAAATTACCCGTATAACTGCTGTCTAGAGGAACACCAATCATGGTGGCTGCACTGGCTATTTGTCCTTTAGCATTAGCGCGAGCTTGCTCACGTTTGATGGGGGGGAAGTCGGCAATGCCGTCGCCGTCGGTGTCTTTGGGTAGTTTGCTGCTGCGTGAATTAACTTCAATATTACCTGTGACTTGGGTGCCGTTGACCATTTTATTACTACCTGTAAGTTGGGTTTCATCGTCTGTTACGCTGCGCGCTGCGTAGACATCACCGTTTATTTTAGAAGGGGCACCATCTTGAGCACCACTACTATTCCAACCAAAGTCACATCTGTCGTCGTTATCTCCGCCTGTCCAACAGTTAGTACTGCTTTGATGGGGTTGTTGGACTTCAGAACCCCATCCAGGTCGGAAGTACTCCAGAGAGCCCACATCACCATTTACACGTAAATGACAGAACATGCAGTTAACGGTTTCGGTCAGCATGGCTAATTGGAAAATATCAGGGTCACCAAGACCGATGCGGCGAATGACGGTTTGGTTACCTCGAGTAGTGGATGCTGTTGCTGAAACCTCAACCCAACCAAAAGTCGAGTTGGCAGGTGAAATATTGGTGATGCGCCAGCGTCCTGTAATACCATCAACCGTGGCTGTCTGAATACCATTGATGCTTGGAAAAGGTGTTGCTTTACCCTCAAATTGTCTGCGCAGTTCGGTTAAGAAATTGCCTACGTTGTGGTTTCCAGTTTCGTATTCATGAATGATAGACATTCTACCGCGTTCAGAAAGAGCGTCGGCAGCCAATAAGGTTTGATTGACCACGGTTGTTGTTGAGGCGGTCTTTTGCTCAGAAATAGCTACGCTGCTAAAAGTAACAACCAAAATAAGAATGACAGCCATGATCATGATTACACTGATAATTGCCATTCCTTGATTTGCACGATGCTTCATAACACAACTCCCTCAGTAAAAAACATGCCTCGAGTTTTTGCACTCACATTACTTGTGTTCACAACATTCCTTTCGAGATACGTCTAGCGGTGTCAGCACCTCTCTGTCAATACCTCTTTTATAGGAAAGTTGGTATTACACAACTCTTACAAATTTCTTACACGATGAGGGCTATTGAAAAAAGTAAAAACGACTTTTAAGGCTCCTAGCCAGTATTTCTCTGCTCGAGCCCTCACAAAAACTAAGTTTTTCACATCCCGATTGAGCTGTGACGAATGTACATTTTTTCTCTTTGACAGTAGCTGTTTTGTTAAGCTAGTAAGCACAATGCGCGTCGTCACCTTAAACCTAAACGGCATCCGCTCTGCGACAAACAAAGGTATAGTGACGTGGCTCGAGCACCACCCCTTTGATATTCTCTGTTTGCAAGAAGTACGCGCCCTAGCCCGCGATGTACCCGAGGTATGGGAAACCTTGCAGTGCCATAGCTGCTATCACACTGCTGAGAAGCTGGGCTACAGCGGTGTGGCGTTGCTAAGTAAGGTAATACCAAAAAAAGTCACCTACGGTTTTTCCTCAGAGTTTGATCGTGAGGGGCGAGTAGTAAGAGCAGACTTTGAAGATTACACGGTTCTCTCGGTGTACGTACCGTCGGGTAGCTCGGGTGAAGTGCGTCAGGCTCGCAAAATGGTTTTTTTGGAAGAATTTTTCCTTTACCTGAAAAAGCTAAAATGTTCGAGGCGCGAGCTTATTCTTTGCGGCGATTTTAACATTGCCCATAAACCCGTAGACCTAAAAAACTGGCAAGCGAATCAAAAGAACAGTGGCTTTTTACCCCAGGAAAGAGCTTGGCTCGACAAGGTACTCGAGTTGGGTTACGTAGATACCTTTCGAGAGCTAGTTGGTCCGGAGGCTGTTTACTATTCTTGGTGGTCAAATCGTGGGCAGGCAAGGGCTAACAATGTTGGCTGGCGACTGGATTATCACTTCACAACCCCAGCGTTAGCGAAGGTCGCGCATTCTCCTAAAATTTACCGTGAAGAGTTTTTTTCTGACCATGCACCTGTAATGATTAATTATGACATCTAAAAGAGGAATTAGAAGTCGGGGGTTAGGATTTAGGGTTTTGGTTTTTCCTAACTCCTAATTCCTGATTTCCAACTCCAGATACTCTTGAATGCGCCGAATATGCTCTGCGTCTTTTGGACGGTTTAGTTTTTGTTTGAACTCGAGCACGTCTTGTAACTTGGCATAGGGGAGACCGTTGATAAAATTTGCTCTCTCAATAATGCTGTCAGCGTCTGTGCCTAGCCAGGATGTGTAGATTTCGATATCCTCGAGGCTAACGCGCCAGGCACCTAAGCAAAGACACTCTGCTTCGGCAAGGGTTTGGGCTTCTGTCCAGGCTGCACCTCTTGCCACAATATCAATATCGCTCACGCTATCAATAAGTCCGTGTGCTAAGAGCGGCAAGCTACCAAATAAGGCATAGTCGCTGCTGGGTAAGCCTAGAGCTTTTGTCTTTTCTTCAACTTCTGCGAGGGTCACAAAAATATCATAACTCGAGTATCCAGCTTCCCTAACAAGTAGAGAGAATGCAGAGAAGAGCGAGGGGGAATGACTAAAGCTTTTAAGGTTTAGCCTTTCTAGCCCTAGCTTGTAATTACCGCTGTTCCACTTGCTGACACCATGAGCATACTGCCATTGCCAACCGTTTCATAATCTAGGTCAACACCAATCACGGCCGTAGCACCACGTTTTTTAGCTTCTTCAATCATTTCTGTCATGGCAATGTCTTTAGCTTTGCGTAGGGAGGCCTCGTAAGCACTTGCACGGCCGCCAATAATATCCGTGATACCTGCTAAAAAATCGCGCACGACGTTCGCGCCGACGATTGCTTCACCTGTGACGATGCCGATGTATTGATGGATGGGTTTATTTTCTAGGGTTGCTGTGGTGGTTATAATCATGTCCATAGCCAGCATTGTGTCAGTCTAAACGTTTGCTGACCAGCGACTTTAGTAGGAGACGACAACACTTATGTCTAAAGAAAATGATGTGTCTAAGAAAAATGATGTGCCTAAAAAA
>JBOFGY010000070.1:0-14108 GCA_051649365.1 Trueperaceae bacterium | reverse complement strand
TACACCTTCGGTAGCGTGAAACGCGACCCGAGAATGCGAATTATCAGCGTGTCGTATTACGCGCTTGTCGAGTACACGAAGATGATAGAGAAAGAAAACGTAGGACTGTTTGAGGTGAGGTATGACGATAAAAAAGACGCTGTTACGGTTAAAGACCCTGTAAAGAAAGACGGGGCCAAGAAGACACACGTCCTCGCATTTGACCACGCTGAAATTTTAGCGACAGCAATTAAGCGCATTAGGGGAAAGCTCGAGTATGCCCCGCTTGGTTTTGAATTGTTGCCCAAACAATTCACACTGCGCCAGTTACAGGAAGTTCACGAAACGATTTTAGACAGAGCACTTAACAAAGATTCTTTTCGGCGCAAAGTTTTAGCGTCTGGGATGATAAAGGCAACAGGGAAGCTCGAGACAGGCAAAGATTTTAGACCTGCCGAACTTTACGAACATCAATAAGGAGACTATTATGTCCATCTATTTTTACAGCACCAGAGACAAATACGGTTGCTTCTCAAACTTTTCTGCACACGGCTTCGAGCTTGATGGATTGTACTGGAAAACGAGCGAGCACTATTTTCAGGCACAAAAATTTGCAGGACATCCTGAACATGTTGAAGCTATCCGCCTTGCCAAATCACCCAAAGAAGCCGCAGTGATGGGCCGTGAACGCACCCGCCCACTTCGCAAAGACTGGGAAAGTGTCAAAGACGACATCATGCGAAAAGCAGTTCTGAAAAAGTTTGAAACTCATGAAGACATCTTCAAAGTTTTGTTATCCACAGAAGATAACGAACTTGTGGAAAAAACAACGAGTGCTTACTACTGGGGCTGCGGTACAAACGGCACAGGAAAAAACATGCTCGGCAAAATCCTGATGGAAACAAGAACCATTTTGAAAGACAAAAAGGATAAACAATCAAAGACGTAGATTTCAATTTCACACTTGTAGTACGAAGTTTGAGCGAAGCGTAGTACAAAGTTTGAGCATAGCGTAGGGGCGGGTTTCTTTGATAAATCAAAAACAAACTCTGTTTGCAAGAAGCCAAACATAAACGCCTAACCCGCCCGAAACGTGAAACAAAAATAAACGCCAATTTCAATAAGGAAAACATATGAACCGCGAACAACAAAAACGAATTAGCAAACGCCTCTCCCTGCACCTGCGGCACGAACCCGAAACATTAGGATTAACACTCGAGTCTGGTGGCTGGGTCAAGGTTGACGACCTCATCAAAGGCTTTTCAAAAGCGCATTTCAAAATTACGAGAGAGGACCTCGAGACCGTCGTCAAAGAAAACGACAAACAAAGATTCTCTTTTGACGAAACAGGATTAAAAATCCGCGCCAATCAAGGACACAGCACTGAAGTAGATTTGCAGCTAGAACCGCAAACACCACCTGATGTTCTCTATCACGGCACAGCAACAAATGTGTTGCAGAGCATTTTGCAAGACGGCTTGAAACGCATGGCAAGGCATCACGTTCACCTCTCAACGGATAAAGAGATGATGCTTAAAGTTGGTGGACGACACGGCAAACCTGTCTTGCTAAAAGTAAAAGCAAAAGAAATGCAAGCGGCAGGTCACAAGTTTTATTTATCCGCCAACGGTGTCTGGCTAACCGACGAAGTGCCAGCAGAATTTTTGGAACAGATTTAGGTTTTCGTAGGGGTGGGTCTCTTCGCAATACTAAAGGTTGATTTTGTTAGCGAAACATCAAAAGTGAATTCGAGACCCACCCAAACAGTGCAATAAAAATAAAGCGAAGAATAGGTAAACGCCATGACCGTTGAGCAGAAAAAAATAATACCCATTACCTACCTTAAAGGCGATGCAATCGTGCCACAAGCCAAAGGCAACAAAATTATTGCCCACATCTCAAATGACCTTGGGGGTTGGGGCAAAGGTTTCGTGCTAGCACTTTCAAAAAAATGGAAAGAACCTGAAAGAGCTTACCGAGACTGGCACCACAACCGCGCCAACAATGACTTTGCTCTCGGCGCGATTCAGGTGGTGCAAGTAGAACCTTATATTTGGGTTGCTAACATGATTGGGCAACGCGGTATTAAAACAGGACGCAGTACAGGTGTTCCCGTGCGCTATGAAGCTATAGATAAGTGCCTTGAAGCCTTAACCAAAGAAGCACTAAAGCTGGGTGCCTCTATTCACATGCCACGTATAGGCTGTGGACTGGCTGGCGGCAAATGGGAAAAAGTCGAACCGCTCATTATCAAAAATTTATGTGAGCAGGATATTGAAGTTTTTATCTATGACTGGAGCTAATATGTCTGCTGCAACTGAAAAGTTGCTAGGGGAACTCGAGCAAGCCGTAAACGGTGAACCCATTGGTTTTAGTGGCGATAAGATTTTTGGTAGATATTTTTATGAAGAACTCTTTTTTGAGGTTATAGAAATAGATGATGGCTTTGAGGTTGTGCTACGAAACAACAACATGAAGAATAAGCCTAAACAAAGCACACCTGAGTTTTTGCCCAAACATTCCATACATGCAGAGCGCAAAGAACTCGCAGTTAAACTGGTTAAAGAAGCTATCGCAGCTTACGAATGAAAAAGGAAACGGATCATGAACCGCAATCAAAACGCAGTAATTGCCAATGAAACAATCAAGATTTTAGAACAGGGTTTTTACACCAACAGCACAGGCAACCGTGTAAATATTCGTGAAAAACTCGAGCATTCCAAAACCAACACAAAGCTCTATACTCCTGAAGAACTGAGCACGTTAATGGGTTTGCTCGAGTCCACCTCACGCCCAACACGCATTGAAGTTACAGGAGAAACGAGCTTAGAGGCTGCCAAACGTTTAACAAGTGCGTTTGTAGAAAAAGTCATTTGCCTGAACTTCGCCTCAGCAAAAAATCCTGGCGGTGGTTTTCTGGGCGGCGCACAAGCGCAGGAAGAAAGTCTGGCACGGTCATCTGGACTTTATGCTTCACTTATTACGCAGCAACAGTTCTATGACTTTCACCGCAAGCAAGGTAATTTGCTTTATAGCGACCACATGATTTATTCACCTGATGTGTCTGTGTTTCGTGATGATAGTGGTGCATTGTTGGGGGCTTCCTATGTGCTTTCCTTTATCACATCACCCGCACCAAATGCTGGTGCGATTTCCAAGAACACACCAGGCCGTAGCAAGGATGTGAAGGAAACGCTCGAGCTTAGAGCTGCAAAACTTTTAGCCTTGGCGGTAAGCCTTGGTTATAGCCGAATTATTCTGGGTGCTTGGGGTTGTGGCGTTTTTAGAAATTCACCGCTCGAGGTTGCTGACATTTTTAAGCATCACTTAGAGGGCATGTTCAAAGGTCAATTTACAGAAATTGTTTTTGCTGTGTTTGACAACACGAAAGATCAGAATGTAATTGGTGCCTTTCATAAAATATTTGGAGAGAACTAAATGAACGCTATAGAACGAGCTAAAGTCAGCCTCGAGGGTCTTTACACAGGAGATACGTTTGGTCAGCAATTCTTTGGGCCAGAAGATCGTGTCATCCCTCAAATTCAAGGACGAGTCGTTCCTGAAAGTCCTTGGCGATATACAGATGATACACAAATGGCTTTGTCTATTGTTGCAACGCTGCAAAAATTTGGCGAAATCAAACAGGATTTTCTGGCTAACCATTTTGCAAAACTTTATGCACGAGACTCGAGACGTGGTTACGGTGGCTCGATGCACGATACACTTTCACGTATTGGTGCTGGTGAGTTTTGGCAAATCATAACGAGAAGTGCCTTTGATGGCATGGGTTCTTTTGGTAATGGCGCAGCTATGCGAATAAGTCCGTTAGGTGCCTACTTTGCTGAAGATTTGCCCACGGTTGTAAAGCAGAGCACGCTTTCTTCTGAAGTCACTCATGCTCACCCAGAAGCTGCGGCAGGGGCTATTGGTGTTGCTATTGCTACAGCACTCGCTTATCAGTGGGGGCTCGAGGGAAAATTACCAAACCCCAAGGATTTTCTAAAACAGGTTGCTCAGTGGATTCCTGAAAGCGAAGTCAAATCAAAAGTTTTAAGAGCTTCCGAGTTTACAGAGCATACGTCAATGTCACATGCTGTTGCCATTTTGGGAAATGGTGTCATGGTGTCTGCACAAGACACAGTGCCACTTGCTTTGTGGTGTGCTGCAAAATTCTTAGATAATTTTCCTGACTCTCTATGGTTTACGGTAAGTGCTTTGGGTGACCGAGATACGACCTGTGCAATGGCGGGTGGAATTGTTGTGGCTTATACAGGTGTAAAAAGTATTCCGCTCGAGTGGCGAACAGCGCGTGAACCTTTGCCAGCGATTGAATAAAAAATAACAAGGAGGACATCATGAATATCTTAGGCGTTACCATCCCCCAATGGGTTTTTGACAGCACAGGCTCACTGTGTGTCATCATCTCGCTCGTTTTCTTATTCCAAAAACGCCTTTCTTACTGGCACTGGTCAAACGCTTCACTCATTCCTTATTTCATACTGTTTGCAAGTAGTTCTCTCTGGATGCTTGCAGGCTTGCAAGTGACGTACCTTATCTTTGGCTTTCATGGTTTGTACCTGTGGTACTTGGAGCGTCGCCGTGACAAGGGTGAAATTAAATTTAACGAACCACTCTGGTACAGCGTGACGTGGATTGCTTCACTACTGATTTTTGCTTATACCGTGTACGTCACAGATTTTTCTGACACCTGGAACTGGGTACAGTTTGCTTCTGTCACACTGGCCTTAATCGCCAATTTCGCCACCACGCGCAAGTGGGTTTGGAGCTGGCCTGTCTGGATTTTAGTGAATGCTGTTTCGGCAATATACTTCTACCACACGGGCTGGTGGGCGTTGTTTGGTGTGCAGTTCGTGCTGGCAGGCATGAGTGTTTATGGCTGGCGTGAATGGCAGGTGCAGGATAAACAGAGACTCAATCAACCCCCCCGTGTCATTTCGACTGGAGCAAAGCCTTGAGGCAGACGAAAGTCGAACTCAGTTACAGCATTTTGGGAAATTACTGCTTTGCGAAATGGAGAAATCTTTTGGGGATAGACAGAGTAGAGTGGTTTCTCACTGTATTAGATGCCTCCATTTCGCTTCGTTCGTTGCAAAACACTCTAGCAACTTACTGAAGTTTTATAGAGTGAAATACGCTCCAGTCGGCATGACAAAGTAAGAGAAAGGACTCGAGTAAGCCATATGCCATCTGACCAACGAAGCACCGCACTCATTGTAGGCAAATTCGCACCACTGCACAAAGGTCATCAGTATCTTATTGAAACCGCGCTGCAAGACCAGAATGTAGATCAGTGGATTATCCTGGTGTATTCCAACCCAGACTTTTTACCTGACATGACCTCACACCGCCGCGCTGCCTGGGTAAAACATTTGTATCCGCAGGCGAACGTATTCGTGCCAGAGAATCCACCCCACAATGATGCTGATGACTTCACCCAGCGTGAGTTTGTAAAGCAGTGGTTAGACGAGCGTCACATCAACGTAGACGTTGTGTATACAAGTGAAGGCTACGGGGAAGGTTTTGCAAAGCATATTGGCGCGAAGCATATTTTGGTAGATTTGTCGCGCAGTAAAATTTCAGTGTCAGGCACGAAGGTCAGGGCTCTCCTGACAGAGTTACAACAAACGCGAATGACTTCTTCTAATCCTGAGCGTGCAATTCAGTACGACCAAACTTTATTAAGAGAACTCGAGACCATGACAGACCCTTATGTGTATCAGCAACTTTTGAAAGGATTGGAGCCTGTTAAAAAAGTGGTTTTCCTAGGCGCAGAATCCACAGGAAAATCTACACTGACACAAGCAATAGCGAAAGAGCTAAATATGCCCTTTGTGTCTGAATACGGGCGCGAACACTACGAAAAGAAAGGTGGTGTGTTAGAACTCGAGGATTATCTCTACATCGCCCAGAAACACCGCGAACTCGAGGACACTGCACGGCTGCAAATGCTGAGCGCAAACAAAAGCGGCTACGTGTTTATAGATACGAACGCCATTACCACACTGTTTTTTAGTTACTACTACAATGCAGGAGGGCTAGCTCATTTACATCAATTAGCTAACGAATGTAAAGACCGCTATCACTATGTTTTTGTCTGTGCAGATGATATTCCTTTTGAGCAAGACGGCTGGCGTGATAATGAAGTGTGGCGAGCGCGGATGCAGGGAATGGTGCTGCACGATTTAGATTGTCGTGGTATTGAATACACGCTGGTGACGGGTGAACTCGAGCAACGCATGGGTCAAGTCAGAACAAGTCTTGCAGATAATAAACTAGAAACGCCACGAGAACCACAACTCATAAAGTCCTTGGGCCCAAAGCCAATTTAGGTCCTCGAGGCAGGGTTCGTAAAGGAGCAATAAAAAATGGATAGATTAAGACCATCATCACCGCGGCCCAAGCATATATAAAGAGTTGTTCCCAGCTTTGTACCCTTCGCTATAGCTGGAATTTGCACTCCCAAAAAAGACAAACCCATCACAGAAACTATAAAAATGAGACCATAAAGAACAATGCGAAATTTGAGAGGTATGCGCGACACACCCAAATCTTAGCATGAGAGGATTTGACACAATCCTTATGAATCACGAGGCTGGACATCTTAAATAAAGCTCTTGAACTTGCCCTCGAACTGGCTGAAACCCATACAGTTACGTTTGGAACTGCACTATCCACAGCTATCCACAGAACAACTGGATAGCTACAATAATGTCGTGCAAAAAGCCATGCAGTTTGGTTGGGACACGGTTTGGAACACGGACAAGAGTCTAGATTTAATGACAGACACCAAAGCCGCTCTTGAACTGTTCAGACCCCAGGTTTTACAAACCTACCCCTGGATGACAGAAGAGAACCTATTACGCTTATTCAATCAAGGTTGTTATTATGCACTCAAGTGAAAGTTGTTTGTAAAAACCAACGAGACGAAAAAGGAATAACGTAGAAAGAAAAAACCACTCACGGAAGGAACCCATGAACCTTATTACCGCAACCGATTCTTACAAAGTCACTCACTTCAAACAGTACCCGCCCAAAACCTCGCAGATGTTTAGTTACATCGAGTCGAGGGGCGGTGTTTACAGTGAGACGAAATTCTTTGGTTTACAGTCCCTGCTTAAAACATGGCTCGAGAATCCTGTTAAGAAAGAACACATTTCAGAAGCTGAGAGAATTTTCAAAGCGCATTTTGGTGCAGATTATTTTCCCAAAGATGGCTGGCTAAAAATTGTCGAGAAGTACAACGGCCTGCCCCCTGTAAAAATCCGTGCTGTACCCGAAGGCATGGTCGTTCCTACGCACAACGTTTTAGTAACCGTTGAGTCAACGGATGAAGAACTTTTCTGGCTGCCTAGCTGGTTAGAAACACAGCTTTTAAGAACGGTTTGGTACGGCACGACAGTCGCAACAGTGAGTCACAGCCTTAAAAAATTAATTTTGAGTTTTCTCGAGCGCACCGCTGATGACCCGAAAGCCGAGATTGCTTTCAAGCTGCACGACTTTGGCGCACGTGGGGTCTCGAGCGCAGAAAGTGCAGGACTTGGTGGCTGCGCCCACCTCACAAACTTTATGGGCTCGGACACTGTAGAAGCCTTGTTATTTGCACGTAAGTATTACCAAGAACCAATGGCCGCGTTTTCAATTCCAGCAATGGAACACTCAACGGTGACAAGCTGGGGTAGACCTAATGAAACTGATGCGTACAGCAATTTTGTAAGGCAGTTTGGCAAACCTGGCGCAGTCATCGCGGCTGTGTCAGATAGCTATGACCTTTATAATGCTGTTGAATACATTTGGGGAGAAGAGTTAAAACAACAAGTACAAGACTCTGGTGCAACAATTGTTGTTCGTCCAGATAGTGGCGATCCGCCCCTCATTGTCTTACGCACGTTGCAACTCCTCGAGTCCAAATACGGTGCCACCAAAAATAGCAAAGGTTATAAAGTCATCCATGGAATGCGCGTCATTCAAGGTGACGGCATTAACGAAGATTCGATTCGCAGAATTTTAGACCTGGCCGAGCGTTATGAATACAGTGCGACAAATATCGCGTTTGGTATGGGCGGCGCACTCTTGCAACAAGTCAACCGTGACACACAAAAGTTTGCGATGAAATGTAGTGAAGTTGTGGTGGACGGTGTGCCTCGTCCAGTTTCAAAAGACCCTGTGACTGACCCAGGCAAAAAGTCGAAGACGGGCAGGCTCGAGCTTTACAAAATCAAGAACCGTTTTGTAACGAGCGCAGATGAGGTGCAAGGTGAAAAAGTTTTGCGAACAGTTTACGAGAATGGGGAGTTGTTAGTGGATGACAGCTTAGCAACAATTCGCAGTAGATAAAATGTATGGATAAGGCAGAAAGCAAAAAGGCTTTTAAGCTCTCTGCCTTATCAAAACCACCCCATGACCTCTTTTAACTGCTTTGCAAACTGCCTCGAGAGCGGCACTTTACTTTTTGCTTCATCATCAAGCCGCAAAAGATAGGTGCCCGAAAACCAAGGCTCAATCTCGTGCACGTGCTCCAAATTCACGAGATAGCTTTTATGCGTCCGTGCAAACTGATGGGCGGTTAAACGTTCTTCTAACTCACGCATAGTGTAACGCACGAGTAATTTTTCGCTCGCTAGACTTTGCACGAACACACGCTTGTCATCGGCTTCAAACCACAAGATATCTTTGTAGTCTAAGAGAACACCGACTTCTTCATCACGTACAGCCCAAAGTTTGTTGATTTGTTTCGTGGTGGGTTCGGCGGGATAGCGTGTAGGTTGCTCGGTTTCACGTTGCCCTAAAAGCTGACGTACTCTGTCCAGCGTCTGCCGCAAGCGCATTTCACGGTATGGTTTCACGAGGTAATCAATCGCGGCAAGTTCAAAAGCTTTTAACGCGTGTTGGCTGTAAGCTGTACCAAAAATAATAAGCGGGGACTTAGGTTTATCCATGAGGGTTGCGGCAATGTTAAGCCCGCTCTCACCTGGCATATTGATGTCTAAGAACAAAACATCTACTGCTCTATCGTTGACAAGTTGAATTGTTTCTAGACCATCATCTGACTCGAGAATTTCCGCCTCGGGCTCGAGACCCACGAGGAGATATCTCAACTCTGCGCGGGTGTGTTCTTCGTCTTCCGCAATCAGTATCGTCATCGTTTTGCTCATACCTCCACCAGCTCTCTGACAGACTCGAGGGCTCGTCTCGAGGTAACAGGGATTTTTAGTTCGACGGTTGTACCTGCGCCAGGTGTAGACGCAATTTTCAAACGGTAGGCTTCACCGTATAAAAGCCGCAAGCGCAAATCAATATTGCTAAGCCCAATAGAGGGGCGATCAGGATGATGCGAGACGGGTTGCAGTTCAGAATCTTCATGGACATCAAACCCCACACCATTGTCTACCACTTGGATATGCAAATCATCCTCACTTTGCCTGACCAAAATACTGAGCGTACCGCCTTCAGGTTTTGGGGCAATGCCGTGAACAATGGCGTTCTCGATAATCGGTTGCAAAATAAGCGTGGGAACGGGGGTCTCGAGCTTGTCTTCGGCGAGCACGGCCCACATCACATTAAGGCGTTTGGTGAGGCGGGCCTGCTCTAAAGCAAGGTAAGCCCGCACGTGCTCTAACTCTTGGCGAAGCGGCACGAAATCTCCAGCACGCAACGTATGCTGAAACAAGTCAGATAAATCGAGCAGTAAATTCCGCGCAGTTTCTGGCTGTGTGCGCACGAGGTGATGAATCACACTGAGTGAGTTCAACATAAAGTGTGGATTGATTTGTGCGCGTAAAGCTTTAAGTTCTGCTTCGGCAAGTGCGAGTTCTGTTTGCGTCATTTTGAGGGTTCCTTCGTCGTAATCTTTGCGGTAATAGACAAGAAAGGAGAATCCGAGTAAAAAGATTGGGGTTGTAAATATATTATAGAAAAAGTTGTTGGCAAACTCGCTAGGAGTCCACGTAGTGATTACCGACAACACCATGACCAGCCACTCAGAGAGGAATCCGAAAAGTAAAAGGGGCAGCGGAGCAAAACGTTTCTCTCGTAAGTAACTACGTAAATAACCCACCACCCCACCCACCCAAAGTGGCACGATCAACCAAAGTCCGGTAAGACAAAGGCGAATAAAATTCACGTCAGGAGCTTTATAAACGTTGAATAAGGCTCCTAAGCTAAGCATATTAAGAAAACCTGCCAAAAGACCTAACCGCTTGCCGCCAAGTAATCCAGCAATAATGACTAAAAGAAGCCCATAATTATGGATATGATTTCGGTCTTGATCTTCTAGACTATAAAAGTAGTAAGCATTAGCAACGAGAAGCCCTTGCAACAGGGCCATGACAAGGGCAAGCCTCATAAAATCGCCTGGCAAGATTTTGTCTCTGATAGCACGACGAAACAGCGGCGTAAAGCCAAAAAACAGTAACCCCGAGGCCGCCAACCACTGCTCGCGCAGGGTTTCAATCGTCGCGTTAATGAGATGATTAGGTGTAGGTGTCGTTATCATCAATACTTCTGGATTAAACAAAAAAAAGTCGTTAATGGCGTAAAAGAAAACACCTGCCGCCCACGTCACTAGGGCTAACAACGACAACAGAATCACTCTACGCGGACGCCGGCGGGAAGATTTCGCTTGGAGGACATGAGTTGGCATAAAGAATCCAGAATTGCCTTCCCTAGGTATTCCATGAATTGTAGGGGCTGTCAAGATTGTAGACTGCAATTCCTTTTGTTGCAAGGAAGGTCGTTGTATTGCTGAAGGTACGGTGGCTTTCATAATTTGTAGGGCTGCATCTAACTTTTGCTTTTGCTGACGTTACGAACACAGTCCTAGTTAAGATTAAGGTAGCGAATTGTTTTAGGGTTATTTTCATTCGCAACTGGTTCAAAGGCGTGTGTGAACAGCCAAAATCCCCTCCCTGCTTGCTGTTCCTAGTAAGGACGTTGTAAGCTGTGCCAAACGTTTTTGATGAACGACTCTTCATTTTAGGTTTTAGCAAATAACTCGAGTTTTTATAAGTCACTTAGTAGTGAACGAAGGATTCAAGGTTTTGCTCTCACTCGTCGTCTCGTCATACCTGGAGGGAACTATGAAACTAAAACTACTCGCTGCGTTTATCTGTGCTGCCCTTGTCGTGGTACTACCAAGCCACGCCCAAATGACCGAAGTGGGTGAGGGCGAAGGTCAACTTAATATCGTCGCCTGGGCCGGTTATATCGAACGTGGCGAAACCGACCCTAAGTTTGATTGGGTTACAGGCTTTGAAGCGGACACAGGCTGCAACGTCAACGTAAAAACCGCCGCCACGTCTGATGAAATGGTTGCTCTCATGAACGAAGGCGGTTTTGACCTTGTCACTGCCTCGGGTGATGCCAGCTTGCGCCTTATTGCTGGAGAGCAAGTACAACCGATTAATACTGACCTTATCCCAAGCTGGTCAACCGTTGACGAGCGTTTGCAAAGCGCAGCTTGGCACACGGTAGATGATATTCACTATGGCGTTCCCTATCAGTGGGGAGCCAACGTGCTGTTGTACAACACCGAACTTTTCCCTGAAGCACCCTCGAGCTGGAGCGTTGTGTTTGAAGAAACCACGCTCGCAGACGGTGCTTCAAACAAAGGTCGCGTTCAAGCGTTTGACGGTCCCATCCACATTGCAGATGCAGCACTTTATCTCATGACGCACCAGCCAGAACTTGGCATCACAGACCCCTACGAACTTAACCGCGACCAGTTTAATGCTGCCCTTGACTTGCTTCGTCAACAGCGCGAACTCGTGGGCCGTTATTGGCACGATGCTTTCGTACAAATTGATGACTTCAAGAATGAAGGCGTGGCCGCGTCCGGTTCTTGGCCTTTCCAAGTCAATCTCCTCACCGCCGATAGTCAGCCTGTTGCTAGCACCATTCCTAAAGAAGGTGCGACGGGTTGGGCCGATACGACGATGCTGCACGCCGAGGCTGAGAATCCTAACTGCGCTTACAAGTGGCTCGAGCACTCCCTCAACCCCAAACTCCAGGGTGACCTGGCCGCCTGGTTCGGTTCTGTGCCAGCCGTTCCCACTGCCTGCGAAGGCAACGAACTCCTGGGCGCGGAAGGTTGCAAAACCAACGGCATTGATAACTTTGAAAGAATCAGCTTCTGGCGCACACCCGTAACCAAGTGCGAGAGCCAGGGCGAATGTGTGCCTTATCACGAGTGGGTGACGAATTACATCGCAATCCTTGGTGGTAGATAAGCATTTGCAATTAAAAACGTTTAGATAGTTAAAGGTTGAAGGTTAAAGGTTGAAGGTTTTTAACCTTTCCACTTTCAACCTTTAACCTTTAACTTTAGGGAGGGCTCATGTACAACTACGACCTATTCATCGGCGGCAGTTACACCAAAAGCAAATCGCGTAACAAACTCAAGATTGAAAATCCTGCCACAGGTGACATCATCGCGGAAGTGCCGGATGCGAGTAAGGCTGATATAGATGTCGCTGTCCAAGCGGCGCACACTGCTTTTTATGATGGGCGTTGGTCAAAGCTCACGCCTGGTGAGCGCAGCAAGGCGATTTGGAAACTTGCGGATTTACTCGAGGCTAGAGCCGAAGACTTTGCCAGAGTCGAATCCGAAAATACAGGCAAGCCCTACGCGATGCTCTCGCTTGGTGGTGACGTGCCTTTTTGCGTGGACAACCTGCGCTTTTTTGCAGCAGCCGCGCGTGATGTTCACGGCATGGCTGCGGGTGAATACGCCAAAGGTTACACCTCGATGTTTCGCCACGAGCCTGTGGGTGTCATCGGGCAGATTGCGCCCTGGAACTATCCATTGCTCATGGCAGGCTGGAAACTTGGCCCCGCACTCGCGGCAGGTTGCACGGTTGTTCTTAAACCCGCACCGACGACCCCGCTTACCGCGCTCATGCTCGGTGAAATCATCAAGGAAGCAGGTATTCCTGATGGTGTCGTGAATATCGTTTCTGGTGGCAACGACGCAGGGCAGGCTTTGGTAGATCATCCTCTGGTACGCATGGTGAGTTTGACAGGCTCGACCAACACAGGCAAGAAAATTATGGCGAGTGCCGCCAGTACGCTCAAGCGCGTTCATCTGGAGCTTGGTGGCAAGGCACCCGTGATTGTTTTAGATGATGCAGACATTGAACTTGCTGCCGCAAAGGCCAGCTTTGGTGCGACGATGAACACAGGTCAAGACTGCACCGCCGCCACGCGCGTGTATACGACCAAGGCAAACCTGAAAGCAATGCAAGAAGCAGTTGTCGAAGCGATGAAAGCTGTCAAGGTCGGTTCGCCTTTTGAAGATGACACGGCGATGGGGCCCTTTGTTTCTGGCGCACAGCGCGAACGTGTGGAAGGGTTTGTGGCAAGAGCGAAAAAAGCTGGTGGCAAAATCCTGACGGGCGGCAAGAGCAAAAAAGGCAAAGGTTATTTTTTCGAGCCTACGGTTATTACAACGACTGACCAGAAAGCTGAAATCATCCAAAGCGAAGTTTTCGGGCCCGTGCTTGCAATTACGACATTCAAAGACGACGCAGAAGCGATAAAATTTGGTAATGACGTGCCGTATGGTTTGGCGGCTTCTATCTTTACAAAAGACGTTGGCCGCGCCATGAAACTCTCTGGGGAACTCGAGTTCGGCACCGTCTGGATTAACGACCACACGCCCCTCGTCTCAGAAGGCCCACACGGCGGCTTTAAGCAATCAGGCTTTGGTAAAGATATGTCCATCGAAGCAGTGAAGGATTATCAGATTACCAAGCACGTTATGGTGAAACACTAGGAAGCTATCAGCTATCAGCTATCAGCTATCAGCAAAAATAAAAAGCTGACGGCTGATGGCTGATAGCTGACGGCTATCTACGGATAGCTTATGAATCAATCACCTACTAATTCAGCCACCAACGCAGTCACTTTCGCCCAAGTCTCCCGCACGTTTGGTTCTGTCAAAGCGGTGGACAACGTTAGCTTTGAAGTTGGCGACGGCGAGTTTTTTACGTTTCTGGGGCCGTCTGGCTCTGGGAAAACAACCTGTCTTCGTCTGATTGCCGGCTTTGAACAGGCAGATAGCGGCACTGTGTTTATTGGCAAGGAAAACGCCACGCGCCTGCCGCCTTATGACC
>JBOFGY010000069.1:0-6842 GCA_051649365.1 Trueperaceae bacterium | reverse complement strand
CTTTTGCTGAAGCGATTTGTAACGGCGTGGCGACAGCAAACGGAATCCACTGATGGGCCATTCGCACCGCGTGAATAAGTTGTTCAGGGGCAACAATCCAGCCAATTTTCCAACCCGTCACAGAGAAAGTTTTACCAATAGAAGAAATCGTCAGCGTGCGCTCGAACGCTTCAGGTAAAGAGGCCGTGGAAAGATGTGGTGTGAAGGTAATGTGCTCGTACACTTCGTCACTGATAATAAAAAAATCATGTTCTTGTGCGAGTTGCAGGAGAAACACGAGCTCTTCCTTACTAAACACTTTGCCCGTTGGATTATGCGGTGTATTAATAAGAATCACTTTCGTTTTTAAGGAGCACGTGCGTTTTAGTTCCTCTTTATCAAACTGCCATGTGCCATCACGCTGCGGTTGAAGCGGAATATATTTCGGTATGCCGCCTGCCATCAGAACATCCGCAGGATAAGCATCATAAAAAGGCTCGAACAAAATAACTTCATCACCAGGATTGAGCAGAGCTTGCATGGTTGCAAAAAGTCCTTCGGTGGCACCCACCGTGATTTGAATGTTTTGCGTGGGCTCGAGTGATACCCCAAGAGCTTCTGACATTTTTTGTGCAAGGATTTCAATAAGGTGCGGCATACCAGGAAGGGGTGCATATTGTTGATAATCCGTAACAGCTTCTTGCAAGGACTCGAGGACAAAATCGGGTGGTGAAAAATCTGGAAAGCCTTGCCCTAAATTTATAGCATTATGTTCTTTTGCTAAGCGCGTGTATTTCGCAAAGACGGTTTCCCCAAACGACGCAATGCGTCCACTAAAAGGTTTCATCGCCCAGTAGTGTATCAGTCTAACTAGAGCTACGTGCTTTCGTAGAATATAGTCGCAGATTACGTAGATGGTACAGATTAAACTCTTTGGGTTTGTTTAGTCTGCGTAAATCTGTGTAATCTGCGGATTCTGTAAAAACTTTTAGAGGACCTTTTGTGCCACTACTTGAACTTTGCTGCCATCCACTTTTTGCTACTCTTTGCGCTTTCAATCGTTTTTTCGATGAAATGTACACCGCGTGCGCCATCAACAACAGTGGGGAAGTCGCCCTCGAGTTCACCGAGTTTACGCCCGTCTTGCTTGGCACGAATTGCTTCACCTGCGCCGATATAAACATTGGCAAAGGCTTCGATAAAGGCTTCAGGGTGACCCGTAGGAAGGCGTGAGGCTTTTTGCGCGGCGGTGCACAAATAACCATTGCCACGACTCAAGATTTGACGTGGGCCTGTGAGCGTGTCATAAATCATGTAGTTGGGATTTTCTTGATGCCACTCGAGGCTGCCCTTGGTACCAAAGACGCGCACGCGAATATCATTTTCGCCGCCGATTTCAATTTGGGAGGCAATGAGTACGCCTTTCGCACCGTTGCTAAATTTGAGAAGTAAGTTACCGTCATCATCAAGTTGGCGACCTGGAACAAATGTTGTAAGGTCAGCGCAGATGTGGCTAAGTTCTAGCCCCGTAATGGTGTGTGCTAGGTTTTCAGCGTGACTGCCAATATCACCAATGGCACCGGCTGCGCCCGAGCGTTTGGGGTCAGTGCGCCAATCAGCTTGTTTTTGACCTGTTTTTTCTAGATTTGTTGCGAGCCAACCCTGGTTGTATTCCACAATCACTTTGCGAATTTCACCGAGTTGACCGCTCGTCACCATATGCCTGGCTTGCTTCACCATCGGGTAGCCTGTGTAGTTGTAGGTAACAGCAAAAACAACATCACGTTTTTTCACGGTTTTCACGAGTTGCTTTGCTTGTTCGCTCGTGTGAACGAGTGGCTTATCACAAACAACGTGAATGCCCGCATCTGCGAATGCCTGCGCGACAGGGAAGTGCACGTGATTGGGTGTAACAATCGAGACAAAATCAATGCGGTCATGGGCGGGGCGGTTGAGTTCGGCATCTAACATTTCTTCCCAACTGCCGTAGTTGCGGTCTGGGTCTAAGTCTAAGTCAGAGCCTGAAGCTTTAGCTTTTTTAGGGTTGCTCGAGAGTGCGCCCGCGATAAATTCTATTTCACCGTCGAGGGCGGCAGCTTTGCGGTGAACAGCACCAATGAAAGCATCACGTCCGCCACCGACCATGCCGTATCTGAGTTTGCGTTTTTGTAGTGAACCTTTACCTGCAACCATATATACTCCTTACTTTCAAATGTTAGCTATTCATCAATTTTTGCTTTATTGTAAATTTTCTGCCAAGTTAACTTTGCCTTTCAACAAGGAACATTTATTACGTCAGTTTCTTGATGTATACGCTCTTCCCACTTCTTGCCAACGCGCTTATAACTTTTTATCCAGCGTTTGCGACTGTCTACTAATAGATAGAGTTGTAAACTTTCTAGGGCTAAGTAGGCAAGACGCTTTTCCATCGCATCTTTGCGTAGGGTTGATTTACTAAGGATTTCAACAATGACACAAGGATTGTTTTCATAGTAGTTATCAATAATATCTTGGCAGGCAACGATGACATCAGGATAATAGAATACTTCCTCTTCAACACGTACCTTCATGTCACTTTGGTAAACGCGGCAATCTGTCTTGTCGGCGGCATTGCCTAAATGACGTGAGATGTTCGCTGCAATAATATTATGGTTTACGTCTGCACCTGCCATTGCGTAAATCTCGCCGTAGATATATTCATGGCGAACATCTGCATCTTGTTCAGTCTCGAGATATTCCTCAACGGTAATCGTGTCAAAGATGCGGGAGGGAATCATAATCTAGTCTACCTCGTTTAGCCAAGCCACAGCCTCATTGCTGATATGGCTTACTTGTGAAAGCGAACCAAACCATCCTTCCCAAAAATCTGCGCTGTGTTTCACAGAGTAAGGTTCTACAGAGTAAGCCATTCGTGTCGTTTATTTTTCAAACGCCGCGTCAAAGGCTACAGTTGACGGTTTGAAGTCTAAGCGTTTGCAAAACGCAGCACTCTCAGTGGCACCATGAACTCGGTCCATGCGGCTGTCTTCCCACTCAACCGAGAGTGGCCCATTGTAACCAATATCGTTGAGGGCGACGATAATCTCTTCAAAGTTAATGTCACCGCGGCCCACGCTGCGGAAATCCCAGAAACGTTTTGCGTCACCGAAACTTACGTGTCCACCAAAAACACCTACCGTGCCGTCGCCATGTCCCCACCAGACATCTTTCATGTGGGCGTGAAAAATGCGGTCAGCAAAGACTCGGATGAACTTCACGTAATCTACACCCTGATACCCTAAGTGGCTGGGGTCGTAGTTAAAGCCGAAGCGTTTATGGTTTTTAACAGTCAGTAAGGCACGTTGTGCTGAAGCAATATCAAAGGCGATTTCGGTAGGGTGAACTTCTAAAGCAAAGTTTACGTCCACTTCGTCGAACACGTCGAGAATGGGCTTCCACTTTTTGCCAAAGTCCTTAAAGCCAGCATCCCAGTACTCTTGACTTGTAGGTGGAAAGGCATAAATCGAGTGCCAAATTGAGGAACCCGTAAAGCCGTTGACGACTTTTACACCGAGCTTAGCGGCAGCTTTGGCCGTATCCATCATTTCTTGGGCGGCACGCTGTTGCACACCTTTGGCTTTGCCGTCTCCCCAGACATGCGGGGGCAAGATGGACTTGTGACGTTCGTCAATGGTGTCGCAGACGGCTTGACCCACGAGGTGATTGCTGATGGCAAAACACTCGAGCTTATGTTTCTCGAGCAACGCCTTAGTTTCCTTAGTATAACCCTCTTCCTTGAGGGCGCGTTGCACGTCAAAGTGGTCACCCCAACAAGCGAGTTCTACACCGTCGTAGCCCATTTCCTTCACCAGGGGAAAAAGTTTTTCGCGGGGCAAATCTGCCCACTGACCAGTAAAAAGTGTTACAGGTCTTGCCATGAAGCCTCCTCATTACAACCCTATTCGTCAACCAATTCTGTCCCAGCTTGAGTTTTTAGAACAGAAGCTCCGCCCCCTCGGGGCGGTCTTGGTTTGATGCTGGAATTATATAAGGTTCGTGGAAGGTTTGGAAATGGAAGTTGCAAGTGGTGTGTGCTACGAATGGGTATGGCGTGCTAGTGTTGTGAGCGTTATACTACATACTAAAGCTCGAACAATGAATGCGCTTGAGGGAACAGCAGCTATGGCGACGATTTTGATTGTGGAAGACGATAGGGATATTGCAGGACTGGTGGCTTTGCATTTGCGCGATAACGGTCATGACGTGACCACGCTTTATAATGGCGCGGATGGTTTAGATGAAGTCATGGTCGGAGACTATGATGTTTTGGTACTCGATGTTATGTTGCCAGGGATGGACGGACTCGAGCTGTGCCGCTATATCCGCACTAAAAAACCCAACACACTGATCCTTATGCTGACCGCAAAAAGTGCCGAAATTGACCGCATTTTAGGTTTAGAAATTGGAGCCGATGATTATCTGACGAAGCCGTTCAGCGTGCGTGAAGTCCAAGCAAGAGTCAAAGCCCTGCTCCGAAGAAAAGAAAAAACCGCCACTCTTCCAGAAGCAATCGCCCAACTTGTTGTTGGTGAACTCAGCATAGATTTTGAACGACACGAAGTCAAACTCGCTGACGAAAAGGTGAACCTCACAGTCAAAGAATTTGATCTCCTCGTACAGTTTGCTAGGCATCCTGGGAAAGTATATACGCGCACGCAACTTTTAGATTTGGTCTGGGGCAGTGGCTATGAAGGTTTCGAGCACACCGTCAATTCTCATATCAACCGCTTGCGTGCCAAGATTGAGCGCAACCCTGCCGAACCCCTTTATATTCAGACGGTGTGGGGCGTGGGCTATAAGTTCACCTCGTGATTCCTGTCGTGATCTTTTTTATGAAACGCTCGAGCCAACCATGAAAACGCTCCATGCGCGGCTCGTGGTGGCCTTACTCGCTTTAATCATACCCCTTAGTGTTTTATTTGTTCTGACCATTCTGATGACATCGCAACGCTATTATCAAGAGATTACGCAACAACTCAATGTCACACTGGCGAAGCGCATCGTGGCTGAAGAAAACGACCTCACCATGAGTGAGCAAATTGAAGACTCGAGGCTCGACAATAGTGCCCGCATGGTTGCCATGACAAATCCGGGTTTGGAAATTTACCTTGTGGATTATGCGGGCACTATTCGAGGTTCTTCGATTGCAATGGATGCGATTGTTCGCAAAAAAGTCGAGTTGCAACCTATCTATGATTTTTTAACTGCTGATGTAAATTTTCCGATACTTGGAACTGACCCACGCCACCCAATAGGTAAAAAAATTTTTTCGGTGGCGAGGCTCGAGCCGCCCATTGGTTACCTCTACGTCATTTTGGCCGATGCCTCGAGAGATTCGGTGATTCGCATGGTTCAAAATAGTACGGTCCTGAAAGTGTCGTTGTGGGTTAGTGTAACTGCGCTCATCACGGTGTTTGCGTTTGGAATTTGGATATTTGCATATCTCACGCGCCGCCTGCGCCGTTTGTCAAAAACGATGAGTGCGTTTCGAGACACGGACTTCGTGTTGACGGACCGAGTAGCACGTATCACGCCAAAAGATGAACTCGATGGTTTACAAAATATTTTTGCCGATATGTCCGAGCGTATTTCTGAACAGATGCAAGATTTGCGCCAAGTGGATGCGCTGCGCCGCGAACTTATCACTAACATTTCTCACGACCTACGAACGCCGCTCGCTGCATTGCAAGGGTATCTCGAGACCTTACAGCTGAAAGCTGCAACGTTGACAGAGGACGAGCGCAAACATTATATTCTCGCAGCAAGTAAACACAGCGAGCGATTAGGAAAACTTATTTCAGACCTTTTTGATTTGTCGCGGCTCGAGGCCAAAGCCGTCGAAGTGCGCCCTGAGCCTTTTTTGCTCCAAGAACTTGCTCAGGATATTGTGTTGAAATTTGAAGCTGCTGCAACGGCTAAAGGTGTGGAGCTCGCTCTTAACGCAGATAGAGGTTTGACTTTCGTACACGCAGATGTTGGTTTAATGGAACGTGCATTGACCAACTTAATTGAAAATGCTTTGCGCTATACACCAACTGGAGGAGAAGTGCGGCTCGAGCTGCGTAACTATAATATGCGTAACTACAATAACGGTGTGCAGGTACGTGTTGTAGATACGGGTCAGGGTATCGCTGCGGACGAGTTGCCCTACATCTTTGAACGCTTTTACCGCGCGCGAGGCAATGATGAAAAAACAGGTTCAGGGCTAGGCTTAGCTATTGTGAAACGTATTCTCGAGCTTCATGGTGAAGAGATTAAGGTCTCGAGCGTGTTGCAACGAGGGACGACGTTTAGCTTTCATGTGCCAGCCGCCGTCTAAAACTTCTTAGTTCATCCCCTTGCTCGAGTACCTTAAGTCTCGGCTGAAGACAGAGATTTCACGATTTGCTAAAGTCCTGGTGAGCGGAATTATATCAAGCTATCAGCATTCTTTAACCACAATTTTCAGAAATGGGAATGAAGAATGCTCAAAAAATTCATTGTAAACACTATATTTTTGCCGTCATTGACTGATATTTTCTCCTAGCTCACCTCGTAATTGAGCGGTCGTCGGTTCAAGTTCAAATCCGACCATTGGCTATGATTTCTTTGTATCCGTACAGTAGAAGGAAGTGAGGTGTTGCCCACTAAGTATCTGCTGAGATAGCTAGATGGAGAAACGCACACCTCACTTCATTGGGCTACACGTGGAGTTAGTCTGGAATCCTAGACAAAAGTAGTTTAGTTCAAGCTGCGGCGTGAAGCAAGACCTCCTTTGCTTGAATAGTTTGATTCATTTCAAAGCCGTGTGGGGTTTTGTAAAGCAGCGAGCTGTGTAAACGTTC
>JBOFGY010000068.1:0-5382 GCA_051649365.1 Trueperaceae bacterium | reverse complement strand
GTTCACCTACCCCCAAGACATTCGGCGAGCAATGTACACTACCAACGTCATTGAATCCTTGAACTTTACCCTCAGAAAAGCTGTCAAGACGAAAGGTTCGTTCCCCAAGGAGGATGCTGCTGTCAAAGTGCTTTACCTCACACCTGAGCTGTCACCTGCTGAACCCATCGTTCCTTTGCTACACGAAGCTATTGCCAATCAGCTTTTGACCACGCTCGAGCAACTCCAACACCGTCTTGTGCAACGCTGGCTTTTCCTGCAACAGCACTCGATCGACTGTTGTCAAAGCAGCTTGCGGGTTTAGCTGGACATTCTTATATAAGCCTTCAGGTTAATTTGGTATTAGTAGGCGGGGTTTCTTGCCCCATCTTCTTACAACACCTCAATTTGTCAAGGTGGGCGAGGAGGTCAAAGAGGGATTCGCATTTTCAAAAACCCTTATTCTGTAAGACTTTTCTTAATTTCACAAGAGCTCTAATGTCGGAGGCACTATTGACGATAAACGTTGTATCGTTTTGTCTTTCGCAAGGGTGTAGGCCCTACAGTTTAATTTGCAAACAACAACGTTCTAGAAGTTCCAGAGTTTTGCACAGAAATAGCCGGAATCCGTGCCCTTAGCTTTCTACCTTTTACCCTCTACTTTCTGCCTTCAACCCCTTGACGCTATCCTGACATTAGTCAACCATACTCCCACATATGGTAGGCTCAGTTTCCATGGACGCTTTAGAGCAAGACCTTCAAGATATCAATGCTTCCGTCGTGCGAATGCTGAGTCTCGTGCGCGAAGAAATTGACCTCGCTAAAAGCGCACTGATTGACGCGGATACACAAGCGGCTGAACACTGTATTCGCAATGATGCTACCGTAGACGAACTCATGACGAAGCTCGAGCAGCGAATCCTCATCGTGATTGCGCGTCGCCAACCCGCGGCCCGCGATTTAAGGTTTTTAGGTGCGATGTACCGTGCCCTCGCCGATATTGAACGGGCAGGCGATTATGCTGTTCACGTCGCCAAGGCTGGCAGCGACCTTGCCCAAAAACCACCTCTCAAAAAATACAACGACATGCGCCGCATCCTCGAGATTCTGCGGCTCATGAACGAAACAACGATTAGTGCCTTAGCAGACTCGAGCCTTAACAAAGCAAAAGAAGCCCACGCGATGGATACGGAAATTGATGACCTCTTCGAGCAAATCCAACGCGAACTGCTCACCTACATGATGGAAGATAAACAAGCCATCGGCACCGCCACTAAACTACTAAGTGTCGCTAGGAACTTAGAGCGACTCGGTGATCACCTGGAAAACGTCAACGAACACATTATGTTTTGGCTAACCAATCAGCGCATAGAAGGGTATCCAGATTAAAGCAGGCAGCAGGGGCAGAGGGAGGGCTTTAATCTAGCTTTCCCTCTGCCCTTTTACTCGTCTCAGAAACGTATTCGCTAAAGTGTTGTTATGAAACTCTCTTCACCCGTTCTCAGTGTGGCACTTTGTATTTTTTCTTTACTCTGTAGCCTTTCTTCATTTAGCATTGCTCAAGTCACCTGTGAAAGTTTAGTAGACACTATTACGACAGCCTTTGATACAGCTTCACAAGTTATTATGAAAACGCAGATTTTACAGGGCGAGCGCGAGTTTGCCTATAGCAAACTCAAACTCTATAAAGACCGCACGGGCGAGTGGCAAAGTGAAGTGCTCGAAGAGCGCGGCGCACAACGGCCTGAAGACAGCGAAGGCACAGAAGACGGTGCAGAACCAACGTTCGAGTTTAACTGCGAGGGTCATACCCTTGTTGAAACCGAAAACGGCTGGGACTTGATGATTTTAGAATCGAACGAAGAAATTCCTATTGAACAGTGGAACGTTTCTTTGCTCAAACAAAATGATGTCATTGTACCAAGCAAAGTTACAGGGCAGTTTGAAGCGCGTGTGCTCTTTATTCCCTTTAGAGGCAGTTTCAACACCGAATTTAGCGACTGGGTGTTACCACAATAATACGGTGCGAACTGACCCAATAAATTCAGAAAAGGGTGCTACAGTAATTTTATGGAAGTGGCGCGGCGGGAAAAGCGAGTTGGGCTCATTTTAAGTGGCGGCGGTGCGCGAGGCTTTGCTCATATTGGGGTACTGCAAGCTTTAGAGAAAACCCATTTACACATTGATGTTATTGCTGGCACCTCGATGGGTGCCATTTTGGGTGCGCTCTACGCGCATGGTTACACCGCTGAAGATATTTACAAGATTGCCCAATCTATGTCCTGGCGTGACGTGCTGGACTTTTCTTTACAATCAGGTCTCATTAAAGGTGAGAAACTCCATCTGTTTTTGGCGAGTCATCTCCCTACCGACTTTAAGGAATTAAAAAAACCCTTCGCTGTTGCCACCACCGATATTGAATCTGGTGAAGAAGTCTTCATCACCGATGGCGACCTTATTAGTGCTATTCGCGCGTCCTCGAGTTATCCAGGCATGTTTGAACCCTTACAATTTCGTGGACGCACCCTTGCTGATGGCGGCATCGTAAACAACTTACCTGTCGAGGCAGTGGCCTTCTTGGACGCTACCTATACCGTTGCCTCCGACACAACACCACCGCGCCGCTCATCCTACATAGACCCTAACAGTGAAGGGCATTGGTGGGAACGGTTTATGGCTACTGTGCGCTTCGAGCGGCGTAACCCGATGGCCCAAATGCTCATGCGCTCTTCGGACATTATGCAAAGCATCCTCACTGACATGCAGTACACCCTCCACCCCGCCGATATTCGTGTGCGCCACATCATGCCCCATATCCGCGTCGAATCATTTTGGTCATTTGACGAAATCGTAGCACTTGGTGAACAAAATGCCTTACAAACATTTCGGGATGCAGGACTTTTAGACGAAGGTGTTTCCGTCCCAACATCATTCACAAAATCCCCTAGTAAGGAACAACGGGTTCAACCTACTGCTCCGCTAGGAGCAAGCGAAAAAACTGACCATGAAAAATCTTTAGCAGTGAGGAAAACGTTAACCGTTAAAGAAAGCAACAACCCTACGAGCAAACTTAGGGCCACACTTCCCAAACTCTTTAGCCCCAGTGACCGCCAGACAAAACAATCCGACAAGTAAACTCAAAGGTAATCATTTATGACCCAAAAAGCCTTGCACCCCCCACACACTTTAAATCGTTTCTGGCAAGAAATTCGGGGCTATCTCGAAGCTCTCTTTGTCGCCTTTATCATCGTTACGTTTGGCTTTAACACTGTAGGGGTCGTAGGTAGTTCTATGCAACCTAGCCTTGATGGTGGCCCTGACACGGACAGACTCGCACAAAGTTTACTGTTAGGTGACCGTGTTTTTATTCCAAAGTACGAAACCTGGCTACGCCGCGCTGGACTCATGGGAAGCTATGCCAGAGGCGATGTCGTTGTGGTACGCGAACCCGCGAATTCACCCAGTGCCATTGGCGAACACTACCGTTCATTTTTTATCAAACGTGTCATCGGTTTACCGAGTGACCGCATTCGTATTGAAGCTGGGCAAGTTTATGTGAACGGCCACGCACTGGATCAGAGTTTTATTAGTGGGACAGGTGAAGTCATCATCGAAAAGCAAAACTTTCCTGTTATCAAACAACAAAACGGTGAGGCAACAGAGCTTAGCATCAACTTTTTAGAGTACAGAAACATCGCCGTACCTGCATTACCTGTTGAATCCATTCCAGCAGCAAGTATTCCACTAAATGATAAAGACGTGCAGTTCTACTATGGGGCGTTGCTCGAGCATTTTGTCATTCCCGAAGATGCTCCTGAAAACGAGCCTTTTTTGGCTGAGTTTAGTGTTCCCGAAAATCATTATTTCCTCATGGGCGATAACCGTTCAGAAGGCGGTAGTGAAGACTCGAGATACTTTGGTCCTATTCCACTTATGGCCATTGCAGGCAAAGCTAGTGCTGTCATTTGGCCACCCCGCCGCGAGGGTGTGTGGAACTGGCGACAACTTACACCACCAGAAGCATTCAGGGAAATTCTAAATTCGCAATAAGGAAAAAAGGGAGGAGAAAGAAGGAAAATTCTTTCTCCTTCCTCCTATATTCTGTTTAACTTACTCTGGTTGGTATGCTGCAACGGCAGCTTCTAACTCCTCTAACTCTTCACAGCCATCAGGGCAAGCTTCTTTAAGTACTTCAACACGCTCAGCAGCGAGTTCAGGCTCGTGAGTTTCTAGGTAAAGTTCGCCTAGGTACTCGTTCGCACCTAAGTGCATGGGGTCAAGCTCGAGAGCCGTGGTGTAGTAGGCCAAAGCCTCTTCGTACATTTCCAACTTGCGGTGGCTGTAGCCAAGCAGGTTAAAAATATCAGGGTTCTCAGGTTCCGCTTCAGACATGGGTAATAATATGTCAATGGCACCTTGATAATCTTCAACCTCCACGAGGGCTTGTGCGTCGTTGTAGGTGGCACTAGGCTCTTCAGTGCTGGTGGAACCTTCGGCTAGCGCAAACGCGAGCAGTAGGGCGAGTAACAGTGTTTGCAAATATTTCATGTCTTTTCCTCCGACAAGGTTGTTAAGCTCCAAAGCTGTGAAAAACAGCTCTATTGAATGGGCTTACTTTATTAGTTTAGCCCTGCGGCTTCTGAGAAGAACGTAACGTGTCACGAAGTGGTTTTCATGGTTAATTCATGGAAAATAAAGCAAAAAGGAGGCTCGAGCAATGCTCAAGCCTCCTGGATTTTGCTTATTTGAAATTAAGGTGTAATGGTGAGGTCTTGGGTAGCCTCGAGCCATCTCCCATCAGGATAATCAGCGTACATAATCCCGACTAACTTATCCCTCCCTTATCGAACCTTTGCTCCGTTAATATCTTTGCCCTTCCAAATCATCTTTTCTGTGATGCTCGCGCCAGGAACTAGTTTTTCCGCTCTAACCAAAATTTGACGCACTTCATCTGTCCAGTATTTCCAAATGATTTTATTATCTGTGTTAACTAAAAACATGTCTTTAGAGGTGTTATAGCCTGGCACACATGGCTTGCAAGACGTGGCTTGTGAAATCACTGCCACCATCGGTTTGAATAAGGATGTCGTCACACAAGCCAAGTTGTTTGAGTGAACTGACGGCTTGGCAAATCACTTCACTGGCGGCGTGCTGGCACAAGTTACGCACCGCACAGGAGCAAGCAACTTCTGGAAGATACGTCTATGGCAATATAGACCCAGACTTTACTGCCATCTGCCAGGCTGAGCTGGGTAGCATCGAGCTGAACCCGCCGTCCTGCTGGCCACGCCGTCACAGGCACAACCCCTGGAACTTTGCGTCTAACCTTCTTTACTTGCTTTGGATTTAACCCTAAAGATTTCAGCGTTTCACGGATAAATTCTCGACCAACTTCACCTGAGA
>JBOFGY010000067.1:0-4035 GCA_051649365.1 Trueperaceae bacterium | reverse complement strand
TGCACGCCGTGCATCACCATCTCCCCAAGCAGTAAAAGCCTGCAAAGCCTCATCACTGGCACTTAAGCTAAGTTCGACTAAACCTTTGTGCAACACGCTCTCAATATGCTCGGGGGTAAGGGCTTTTAAAATGTAAAGCTGCATTCTCGAGCGCAATGCACCTGTAACTTCAAAGGAAGGATTTTCTGTCGTCGCACCAATGAGTATAAGGGTGCCATCCTCCACAAAAGGCAACAGCATATCTTGCTGCGCTTTGTTAAAGCGGTGAACCTCATCCAGAAAAAGTAACGTGCGCTGCCCATGCTGCAAACGTTCTTTGGCTTCCTCAGCGGTTTGGCGAATATCTTTAACACCCGCTGTAACTGCGGATAACCCAACAAAAAACGCCTCGGTGTGTTTTGCCATGAGTCTTGCAAGTGTCGTTTTTCCAACACCTGGTGGGCCCCACAACAGCATCGAATGAAGTTGCTGACGCTCGAGTGCAAGCCTTAATGGTTTACCTGGATTGAGCAAATGCTCTTGCCCTACAAAATCCTCGAGGGTTTGTGGACGTAAGCGTTCTGCGAGGGGAAGCATGAGTTAAGTTTAACACTTTCATTTTTTGCGAAGCAAAGCGCATTCGTTCGTTATAGAGGGCGCGAAACAAAGGGATTGCTTCGCGGAAGAATAATAACAGACTATATGCGCTTTGGATACAGCCTCTTTGGAAGCTCGCAATGACGCAGCCTGTACTATGTTTGTCATTGCGAATTTGGGTTTATAATTTACCTAAAGAGAGCTAAGTTTGTTGCCAAATCCACGAAGCAATCCTCGAATACAGGTTATCGTAAAGGCGTCAGGAAAATTGACTTATCACCTTAGCACTACATTTCTTGCTCTGTAAATGTGGGGGCAATGGTCGTAGGTTCACCGTTCTTCCATTCGAGTTTATCCATACACATGCGTCGCGCTGTCATGGCAGCGTCCCAAGCGTGATAAATCATATAGTCGTCACCGTTTGGTGCTTTTACTACAGAATTGTGACCCGGTCCAATTACTGTGTCTGGAAGTGTTTTAAGTAATGTCGCTGCACCTGCGTAAGGTTCTTGCCAAGGGCCAAGTGGATGATCAGCAACTGCGTACGACACACCATAGTTAATGCCGCGCCAATCACCACCTGAATATAAGCAATAATAACGCCCATCACGCTTAATAACAAACGGGCCCTCGAGCGTATGCCAATCATAAACTTTGTCGTAGCGTGTGCGGTTGCGTTCGTAGATTTGCCAATCTGCTGAAGCGCGCAGGACAGTTTGCATAGTGTTTTCAAGCTGTGTCATGGTTATAAGTTTATCCACCCCAATGGCCGTGCCTATGCGTCCGTCGTCTAAAAAATCTCTAGCATAAAATAAATACCACTGTCCGTCATCGTCTTTGAACGGGCTCGCGTCAATCGCAAAAAGTTCGTGCGGGGTTAGAACACTCACTTCTGTAAATGGCCCTTCTGGTTTAGAAGATTTTGCAACGTGGATGGCGTGCCTTTCGTCGCGCCATCCTACCGAGTAGTACATATAAAAATACTTACCATCAAAAGCAACTTCAGGAGCCCAGTAATCAAGTTCGGCTTCTTGAACAACACTTTTGTGAAACTGGTGGGGCTCTAATGGCACCAAGCAGCCACCCAGTGATGTCCAGTGAATGAGGTCTTGAGAGTGCAACACTTCAAAAGCTTTCCCGTTGATCAATGGCCTCTCCCCTGTACCATAAGCGTAGTAGGAGCCTTCGTGCTGAATTACAAAAGGATCAGCGAAATAATAGGGGTATATAGGATTGGTGTACGTGGGCATGACTTAGTGTTTCTCGTGGCTAATACAGAGTCAAGCCTCTAAAGAACTAAGCCTAATTTCTGCAATGCAACCGCAATGCCGTCTTCATCGTTGGATGCCGTGAGGAGTTTTGACACGGCTTTCACCGAGTCAACTGCGTTACCCATCGCCACACCTGTCCCCGCTTCACGAATCATGGTGAGGTCATTTTCACCGTCACCAAACGCGACAACATCAGAGAGTGTTAAACCAAAGTGCTGCGCCACATACGCTACCGCACTCGCTTTGTGAACATCGTGTGGGTTGACTTCGCAGTAAATTGGTTTAGAACGTACCGCGTCTACTTTAAGATTACTCGAGAGCAACTCTTCTCGAAACGCCGCAATCTTTTCTGATTCACCCATCACGAGAAATTTATGAACGTCCTCGGTATGAGATAACAAATCGTTTACAAGTGTCGGCGCGAAATTTACAATTTTCGCTTCTTGCACTGCCCATTTATCCTCTTGCTCGACGAGCCAAGTCTCGCCGCTATAAAGACTTGCATGAAGTGCCGCGGTTCTTACTCGGTGAATAATCTCTGTGGAGAGTTCGGGCGTTAAAGTTTGCTGAAAAAGGACGCTCGAGCCTTCCAATATATAGGCACCCCCAAAACTAATTGAAACTGAAGATGGCAAGTCCAGACTTTTTGCAATTGCCTGCACGCTGCGTGGTGGACGCGAACTTGCGAGAACAACATGATGACTATTCTTCACCGCAGCTTGCAACGCAATTTTGGTTTTTGGTAGTACAGTAAGTTGGTTCGAGAGCAGCGTACCGTCAATATCCAGGGCAATAAGTTTAGGCTTCATTTCAGGTAGTATACAAACTCCTCCTTATAGAAACACTAGCAAACCTGAGCGTGCTTGTACCTCCGCACAGAGGCGTTGCCCTTTGACCTCAAACCTTTGCTGCGTAAGAGCATCAGAATAATCACCGTCTTTTGCACTTATAGACACATCTAAACTCTGTGGAGAATCTCCCGCATTAACAATGACAACAGCGTGGCTATGATCTAGTTTGCGCTCGAGTACCACCACATCACCTTCCGCATAAAGCGTTTTGAAGACACCTCGGCGCAAAGCTTCGTATTGATGGTACAAACTCAGCAACAGCTTTATATAATGATGCAGCGAAGCATTCCAACTTTGTTCTGCACCCCAAGGCATTGCGGCACGGTTGTCTGGATCATGATTACCTGAAAGTCCAAGTTCATCACCATAGTAAAAGCATGGCACGCCAGGCAAAAATAATTGCAACAGCGTCGCAAGACGAAACGCCGCTTCATCCTCTTGCAGAATCGTCAACGCTCGTGGCGTGTCGTGGCTGCTAAGCAAGTTCAGTTGCGCGTCTACCACTTCGGGGCGGTGCATAGCAAATAGATGCTCGAGTTCTTTTACAAACTTTGTGGCTGTTAGGCGTTGAATTTTTTGAAAACCTGAACGTTTCACTTCTGCATCATTAATACTTTTTGCAACAAAACCGTAAACTGCACGTGCTAACGGATAATTCATCACCGCGTCAAATTGGTCACCTTGCAGCCAGCGTGTAGCATCATCCCAAATCTCACCGACAATGTAACATTCAGGATTTACTGTACGACAGCGCAAGCGAAACTCTTGCCAGAATTTGTCATCTGCAATTTCGTTGGGCACGTCGAGCCGCCAACCATCAATGCCAAAGTGTAACCAATAGGTAGCTACTGAAAATAAATACTCGCGCACCGCCGGCGTATCGGTATTAAATTTAGGCAGCGCAGGCAAACCCCACCAAGCATCGTAACCAATGTCGCCACCACCATAGGCATTTAGCGGATACTTGCGCACATGAAACCAATCTAGATATGGACTCTTGTCACCGTTTTCTAAAATGTCGTGAAATTGAAAAAAGCCACGACTCGCATGATTAAATACACCGTCTAAAACAACGCTCATACCGCGTTTATGCGACGCATCTAAAAGCTCGCGCAGCGCAGCGTTACCACCAAGCATTGGGTCAACTTGAAAATAATCGTGTGTGTGATAGCGGTGATTCGACGCAGATTGAAAAATTGGATTAAAGTAAAGTGCCGTCACACCCAAGTCTTGCAGGTAGTCGAGCTTCTCGACCACACCGAGCAGGTCTCCCCCTTTATAACCATGAACGGTAGGCGGTGAGTTCCAAGGCTCGAGCCCCTGTGGTTTTTTAACAC
>JBOFGY010000066.1:0-9269 GCA_051649365.1 Trueperaceae bacterium | reverse complement strand
TTATCTGCTACGGTGTCATCAAGATACAGCACTCTTGGCTCATCCCTAAACTCGCTTGGGCATGTTCCCACACCATGCTGGGCGTTAATTTCTCGTTCTTCAGATACCGATACACGCTGTTATGCTCTAGCCCTTCTATGTGCCCTGCTAAGTACCCCTACACAATTAGCTTAGGGTTATTTTGGCAAGTTTTACCAAAAAGTCCTTGGTAGATTGACCTTTCTCAAAAGCAAAAGTCCAACTTAATTGTGTACGAGAACTTACTGGCAATACATCTGTCTTGTCGTTTTCATGCCCCAAGGTTACGCTTTCTCTGGAATTTGAGAAAGTCCTATATAAAACAAAGGGAAGAGAAATCCTGCAAAGCCTCCTACCTTCTGCTTTTTCATCCATTCTCAGAACCTTCCCTTGGTACAATGGCAGTGATGCTGCAGATTAACCGTGAACGCTATCTAAAACGTTTTGCAATACTCGCGGCTTTTACCGTAGACCCATCCTACACAAGGCGCGCTTTTACTGATATCTATAAACAAGCTCGAGACTATCTCATCAAAGAAATGAAAAGTGCTGGTCTGCAAATTCGGCTTGATGCTGGCGGCAACCTCGTCGGACGACGCGAGGGCAAACGCTCCGAGGCTATTGTGATTGGGTCTCATATAGATACCGTGCTAGGCGGTGGTCGTTTTGATGGCATCACCGGTGTCCTTGCCGCCCTCGAGATCGCACAAACCCTTCACGAACAGGCCGAAACCCTGACCTTTAGCCTCGAGATCGTAGATTTTTTATCTCAAGAACCCAGTGATTACGGGCCGGGTTGTGTGGGCAGTCGCGCCTGGGCAGGAACACTCACTGAAGCCATGTTGCAACAAGAAAATAGTGTCGGCGAAACGCTCGCAGCGGCCATAGAGCGCATAGGCGGTCATCCTACACCCCATGCCACCCGCAAGTCTGAAGAGTTTGTAAGTTACATCGAACTTCATATTGAACAAGGTGCAACTTTGGATCACCAAAAAGTCCCTATTGGTATAGGAACGGGCATTGCAGGGATTCGTCGCTGGCAAGTTCTTTTTGAAGGCACCGCTGACCATGCTGGCACTACCCCTATGAACACACGTAACGACGCACTCGTGCGGGCTTCACGCTTTATTGCTGGGGTGAGCGATATTGCAAGTTATTGGGAAGTTCCTATTGTCGCAACCGTTGGCAAAGTCGAGGTCTTTCCCAACGCGGCCAATGTGATTCCCAGTAAAGTTGTGGTCTCGCTCGAGGCTAGAGCACTCGAGTCCAGAGAACTCGACCTCTTCGCACTACACCTTAAAAATCAGCATCGCCAAGCGGTGTTCAACGACATCAGCTTTTCGGAGCCTGTCGCTTGCAACGCCGTGTTACAAAATGTCATTCAAGAAGCCAGCAAAACTCGCAACCTTACGACGCTACCTATCATAAGCGGTGCAGGACACGACGCAATGCACGTTGCCAAGCTCTGCCCCATTGGTATGATTTTTATTCCCTGCAAAGAAGGCCGCTCACATAGCTCTGAAGAGTTTGTTTCCGAAGACCATCTTATTGCAGGGGCCGAAGTGTTGCTCGAGACGATTATTCAACTTAATAATTATAAAAAAACGAAAACGGAGTAGCTAAAGGCTCAAAGCTTAAGGCTTAAAATCTTTTCTCAGTCTTCTACTTTTTGCTGCTTTCTACTTTTAGCAAAAGAGTTTCCACACTACGCGCTCTTTAAGAGTGCCTCCGCTATCTCTTCCCATTCTTGCTCGAGTCCATCCTTAAATTCAGGTTTGGCAGCGCGGCGATACCAGTAGCCTGCATTGGAACTATCGCCTTCTTGACGGTGCAAATAGGCATGAACCCAAGCTGCTTCTTTAGTCTCTAAATCTTGCACGAGGGTATGGGCTTTATCCCAATCACTTTTCGCGGCGTACCAAAGGGATTGAAGCTCAGGGCTAAGTTCTGGAAGTGTTTCACTTGTTTTGAAGGTTTCTAACGTCATGGTTTAAGTTTACATGTTCTTCAGAAGCATCACAGCTCCTCAATATATAAACGTATCAATCTAAAACCTTATCAGCAACGACTTCACACCTCGCATTATCAAACTAGAATTCCAGCACAACGCTTCACTTGGTACAGCAAGCTGCGCGTTGGGTAACCGCTCGAGCAAGATTGGAAAGACCACACTGACCTCGAGCCTCGCCAGGGGCGCATCAAAACAGTTACATCACTCTTGCGTTGCTTTCGCCCCGAGTAGTGACACAAGTTCAGCGAGTGACTCTTTGCTCGGGCCGTCTTTAACCAGATTGACTTTTTCTCCCGACATAAGTCTCATGCCCAAACCGAAACCAACAGGAGGCTTCTCGCTTTCATTAAATAGCTCAGTGAAGAGTTCATCGCTTCGCGTTGTCACCCAATTACACTGCTCAGGAGTCAGCACCGTTTCAGTGAGTTGCTCTTGATAGGCGGTGGCTTCATCATTGGTCATTGTTTTCTTACTTTGAAATTCGCCTAAAAGAGGTAATAGTACGGTGGCTTGTTCGGTAGAAAAGACAAGTTCTGTCGTTTGTTCTAACTCAAGCATCGCCATCACTTGCAGACTGAGATCAATCCCAGGGCGATAATCCTCGAGGATTTTTTCGGGTTGCGCTTGCACGTGTAACGCCAAAAGAAGAACTCCCAATACGATCATCATTATGCCAACCTTTTTCATAGTCTACTCCCTTTTTTATCTTCAAAGCTTATAAAACATCGAATTTACAAAATATCTTGCTGGCATTCTTAGAATGCGCCCTTGATTTCAAACCCTGTACTGATAGAAATAACGTCAGCACTTCCCTGAGCACTAAGATTAAAACTTGCTGTGGTCTCACCCTCGAGTACGCTAACGTTGCTAGCAAGCACGCCTACAAATTGACTTTCCAAAAGTCCTGCGCCACCACTAAATGTCCAGGTCGTTTCGCTTTGCGAAATCTGGTATTGCGCCAGTAACTGCGGGTAGGATGATGGTGTAGCAAGGCTTGGAAAATAGCCAGCCTCGAGTATCCATAAATTATCTCCAAAATAGCCTGTCGCACCCAGCAAACCTCTAAAGCTCGTTTCTGCCTTATCAGCCACAGGTTCATTGAGGAGCAACCAGGTCTCGCCGTACACCACGACATCACCGAACAAGCCACTGCCGTTTAAGCCAACGGTAAAGTGCTCGTCGTAGATGCCTGTAGCTTCCAGTTCAAACTCGCCAAAAAATCTTTTAGCACTTACAGTCACACCAAAGCGTTCATCATCGGCTTTGTAAAAACTCGCTACACGAAAACGGTAATCACCTGGATACCATAAAACTCTGGCACTGAGTAAACCGCTCTGCAAACCTTTCGGGTCTGCCGCCGAGACATCTTCGCTGCTCGTTTCACCGAGACTAAAAGGAATAGAAAGTCTGGCGGTCTCGAGCGGCAGTCTTTCTAAACCCACACTAAAATCAAAGTCGCCGATTTCGTAACGTCCGTAGAGTTCAGTTAAACCAATCTCTGCTTCCAGTTCACTTTTATCATTCACAGTCACGCTGGGGTCAAGCACCAGAAACAAGCCCAAATCATCCAAGGTTAGATCAGCTTCAAAATGAGATTTCAAAGCGACTTGAAAACTGGTAACGTCTTCCAAAGTGGTGTAGGTTGTTGTTCCACCCAGACTTACATCACCACGATAAGACACTTGTGCCAGAGATAAAGAACTTAAACACAGTAAGAGAATAAAAAAATGTTTCATCACAAATCCCTAAACGCTATGTGCGAGTTGCTTCGTCTTCACGAGTTCATCACCGACAACGCGCCCGTCTTCGACAGAAATGATGCGCTTGACGTACTCGAGCAGTCTGGGGTCGTGCGTACTAAAAAGAAAAGTCACGCCACGTTCTTCGTTCAGTGTTTTCATGTGCTCAATCAGCGATAAACTTGTTTTCTTGTCCAGGTTGGCGGTTGGCTCGTCGGCAAGAATAATTTTTGGGTCAGCAGCTAAAGCACGCGCCACAGCGACACGTTGCTGTTGTCCACCTGAAAGCTGATTGGGGCGGCGGTCTTTGTAATCAGCCATGCCTAAAATCTTCAGGGCCTCGAGTGCTTTCTTTTCGCGCTCGGCCTTACCCACGCCTTGCAGTTCCAAAACAAAGGCGGCGTTCTCGAGAGCGGTCAACACGGGAATCAGGTTATACGCCTGAAACACGAACCCAAACTGCGACAGGCGCAACCTGGCTAGGTCTGCAACAGATTTTCCTTCGACACGTTTACCTTCCAGATGCACTTCACCCTTAGTGGGTTTGTCGAGACCAGCAAGGATATGAAGCAGCGTGCTCTTACCACTTCCTGATGGGCCTGCAATGGCGGTGAATTCACCTTTTTGTACGCTGAGTGTCGCACCGCGCAGAGCTTGCGTTTCAACGTTTCCGATGGTGTAGGTTTTTTCTAAATTCTTAGCTTCGAGTAAAGCGGACATGGTGTGTTTCCTTTCGTGGAGATGGAGATGGAGTTGGTTGTTAGAGTTGGAATATCTTGGAGGTTTTTCGTAATTCGTTTTTCGTTAAGGCTTTTACGAACAACGGACAACGAATCACGAACGACTGAACTTACGCCGTGAAACGCATGGCTTCTACGGGCTCGAGTTTCGCTGCGGTGAGGGCTGGCCAGAGAGCTGCAAAAATTCCGCTCAGAAAAACGAACACGACGATGAGGATGATTCTGTCTGGCGTAATGGTCGTGTAGAGCGTGTCAGGGAAACCGTCAAAGAACGCCTGAAACGCCGCCGACTGAATCCCGCGCGAGGTGTACCAGAGAAAGGTTCCACCAAGCAGTGCTCCAACGAGTGCGCCCGTGCCAGAAATCAACAGGCTCTCGTAGAACACAATCAGCATGACCTTGGTGCGGCTTAATCCTAGGGCCATCATCGTGCCAAATTCCCGAATCCGCTCGATGATGCTGAGGTACATGGTATTGAGAACCACCAAACCTGCTAGGACAAAAAAGATAATCATAAAGACAACGTTGATGGGGCCTTGCGTGTCCAAGAAACCTTTGAGTGAAGGATTGATTTGATCCCAGGTTTCAACTTCGTAACCGTCACCAATTGTTTGAGTAATGTCTGTTTTTACGGCGGGCAAATTGGCATCGTCAGCCATTCTTACAAAGTCATTCAGGTGAACCTCGAGCCTACTTACCGCATCAGGTGCGGCGAGTTCCTGTGCCGCTAACAGCGAGGTATACGCCAGTGACTGCGAACCGGAAATATCGAGGAGTCCAACCACCGTGTACGCAGCAGCACCATAACCTTCAACGTTCGAGGCGTACATGTACACCGTGTCGCCAATGCCCACTTTAAGTGCCTTCGCCAGATTCACACCGAGCGTGATACTTTCCACGTCGTTGTCATCGGGTAATTTGCCTTCAGTGATAAAGTCTTCGGTGAATTTAGCGCGCAGGGCCTCGGTCTGGCGAATGCCGATAAGGGCGATGCCCCTCGAGCGTCCGTTGTTGCCTTCTAAAAGTCCACCCGTTTGTAAAACTTCAACAATATCTGTATTTGCAGGCAAAACGGTTTGCAGTTCTTCACTGACCTGACCCGCGTTGCGAATGAGGGTGTCACCAAATTCTCTGGCATCGCGGTAACCCTGCGGGTGAAGTTGTAAGTGTCCGCCGGTACTGACAAGCGTCGTGTAAACGGCGTTTTGAATACCGCCAGTAAGTCCAGACTGGGCCATCGTAAAAACCACCACGAGAGCCATGACAAACGCGGTAAAAAGTGAGCGTCCACGTTTGCGCCAAAGGTTGCGCCAAGCGAGTTTAAGCATAAGTGTTCTCCTAGAAAATGAAGTTGATGGTTAGATTTGAAACATCGCAGGGGTTTTTCGTTGTTCGTTCTACGTTATTCGTTTTTTGCTTTTACGAATAACGAACAACGAATCACGAACAACCTAGTTATTGCAGCCCCGCTCGAGCGCGCTTTCCTTGAAGCAGTTCTGGTCTACGTCCACACCAAACTTGAGGTCTTGAAATTCGATAACGGTTTGCTCACCCTCAGCAGTTAAGTTCAAAAATTCGGAACGACTTGGGAAAAAGTTGCCTTCAACCTCGACGTAATTTGAAAAGTTAGTTTGCTTTACAACGGTGTCGCGCTGGTCGTAGTAGACATAACTTATCGGGCGATAGTTATTGGTTACATCTGCGGTTAAAACAATTTTGCCGTAAGGTGTTGGGGCAAGTTCTTTGGGCGTGAGGGTCAGTTCAATCGTCGCGTCGTCCTGGTTGGTAATTTCTGGTGTGTAGTTGTCCTGGAGGTCATCGCCACCTAAATCACTGTAGGAAACATCCGAACCTAAGAAGCTGTCGTTCTGATTACTTGGTGGTAAACGCAGGGTGCGCTTTAAGCGTGGGTTATAGAGATATAAATTGTCACCGTCTTGCAAAAAGGCTTGCCCTGCCGAGCTATTTGGTGCGACCACTTGAATGAGCGAACGCTCGTCACCGTCAGAAACGCTTTTGATTTGGAAGTCTGTTGTCTTATTTGGGCGAATGACCTGCATGGTAATCGTGGCACTGCTCGTTTGACCACCACGCTGTGAGTTGACGATTTGCTCTAAAACTTCATCAGCACTTTGCGCGAAGCTGAAGGTGAATGCGGTTGCGAGAAGGGCGAGTAAAAGTTTGCTGTAGTTCATTTTGATGCGTTTCATGTTGTTTTCTCCTTTGTAAATTTGAGTAGTTGTGTAAAATTGAGCGTTTGTTTGTGTCCGCGTTGGCAAGGGGCTAAAGCCCCTTGTTGAATACAAACGTGATTAGTGAGGTTGCAAGGTGCGCTGGTCAGTCGTCTTGCGTTTTTCAATCTCTGCGATGACTGCGACTGCACTCGCAATACCGTTCTCAGCTTGGATTTTCTTTCCTAAAGCAGCAGCACGCTGGCGCATTTCTTTGTCGGTGACAGCCGTTTGAATTGCGCTAGCAAGATTCTCAGCCGTGAGCGTTTTGCGCGGGATTGGTTTGGGGCCAACGCCTAGCTCTGCAACTCGCTCACCCCAAAAAGGCTGGTCGCCAAAGAAGGGAATCACGATGGAAGGAACACCGGCTCTAAGACCTGCGGCAGTCGTGCCTGCGCCGCCGTGATGGACGACAGCAGCAACTCTTGGAAACAGCCACGAGTGCGGCACGGAGTCCACGAGCAGCACCGAGTCGGGCATGTTCTCGCGTTTCATTCCGCTCCAGCCAGAGAGCAAAATGGCGCGTTGCTTGCTTTTTTCCAAAGCTGCCAAAACGAGATTCGCGGTTTCTTCAGGCTTGCGGCTGCCCATGCTGCCAAAGCCGATGTACACGGGCGGCGAACCCTTTTGCAAAAAGTCTGTGAGGGCCTGGGGCGGAGTCCAGTCACTCGAGGATTCTAAAAACCAGTAGCCGGTCACTTTGGCGTTTTGCCAGTCAGAGGGCTGGGGCAGCACCGAAGGACTAAACCCATAAAGTGCGGGGTATTGCTGAAACCTTGGTGAGCTATACGGCCCCATAAACGGTGCAGGGGGTAAATTCAAAACGTTCTTACGCGCCAGGTTATCTGCGGCTCTCGAGCTTTGCCACATGATCTGTCTAAAAACGCTATGCGATAACTTGTTTACACCGCCACCAAACTGCCCCACAGATTTTGGTGCCAGCGTCGTGGGAAACGCTTTGGTGGGTGTAAAGGGAAACACATAGGCTTGCAGAAAAGGAATGTTTAATTTTTCAGCGAGCGCAAACGCGACATAAAGCCCGCCCACACCTGCAATCAGCAACTCCGCGTCTTTGAAGGCTGCCAGACCAGCTCGAGCCCAGTCCTGCGTGGCTTCCTTGACGAGTTTGGAGGTGTGTGCATTGATGGCAAGAAAATTACCTTTCTCGAGCAGCGCACGTATTTCCTCAGTTTCCATCACTTCTTGCGGATTGCCTTTCAGAACATAAAAATCTAAACCGTAAGCGCGAACTGATTTTTCGTAGTTTTCGTGGGTCACAATTCTGACCGCGTGACCTGCGTCTGATAAACCTTTGCCGAGAGCAATGTAGGGCTGCACGTCGCCCTGACTTCCTGAAGCGATAATGGCGATACGCATAACTATTCCGTCCTCATGGCATCAACAAGGTTCATCGTCAAGACTTTGCGAGCCGGAAAAATAAGGGCAAAAATCGCAGCAAACGCCACGCTGATGCCCGCGTAAAAAGCGTAGATAGGTTTGGCAGACGTGTAGAGTTCTGAACCTAAACCAAAGTTGCCGTTGGCGAGAACCGGGCCCAAAATGTTTACGTTCCCCATCCAGAGCACGAGTCCAAAGCCGATTAACAGACCGACCAGCCAACCCATGATGCTTGTCAGCACAGCTTCTAAAACCACCATCATAGAAAGTTTGGGTGGCTCCATGCCAATCGCGCCCATCATGCCAAATTCCTTGGAACGCTCGAGTACACTCACCAGCATCGTGCTCGTCACGGCGAGAGCCGCAAAAAACGCGAAGAGAAAGGAAACCAAACCAACAATGCCCGTGCTTCTGGCTCCCTCGGCACTGTCACCTAAAAGTTCGGTAAGTCCGTAGGCGTGAATCTCGGGTGTGTCTTGCCCTGTTGTATTTTTGAGAGTTTCATTGACGCGCAGAGCAACTGCGTCTTCCTGTTCTCTGGCGATGGCGAGCGCGACACCTGTCGCTGTCGTCACGCCTGTTAATTCTCTAGCATCATCAATATGAACGAGCACCAGAAATTCATCAACGGCTGGAATAGCCGCCTGAGCCGTGCCGACCAAAATAAGCCCTTTGGCTTGCGGCCCCGCACCCGCCGAGGCTTCGATGGCGAGACGTTCACCTATGCGGACATCCAGCTCTTTCGCAAGGTCGGCACCCAGCACGACTTCGCTCGGTTTTTCAACCATGCGGCCTTCGCTCACACTGCCTGGTACGCTGCTTACTAAAGGCTCGAGCCCTGGTTCGATACCGCGTATCTGCAAATTCTGTGACCTGTAGGCCGAGCGCACGATGCCAAAAAACTCGAGCCTCGGAGCCGTCGCCGTTACACCTGGCACACTGGCGGCACGGTCAATAAAATCCAAATTAGCTAGCGCGTTATCTGGGTCGGGGTCGTCATAGTAGCCAGCACTAGCGATGATGGCAGGAGCCTGAAGATATTTCGCCTGATTGCTGAGCAGTGAACTGGTCTGACCATCCGTTAAACCCCGAATAAAAATAGTTGAAGTCGTCGCGTAAGCAACCACGAGCA
>JBOFGY010000065.1:0-6538 GCA_051649365.1 Trueperaceae bacterium | reverse complement strand
AGCATACAGACCCCTTTCACACATGTACGCCCTAGCCTACGTCTTCGCCTAGTTTGCATCATCCGCAAAGCTCCGACGTAGGATGTCAGAATTTGTAGGTCATCTTCTCTTAACTTTTGTTTGATCTCGTAGACAGTGAAATGACTTGCAACCCTAACTAACCTGGCTTGTTAATGAAAAGTCAAGAAGTGCTTTAATGTCTGTCTATAATAAACAGACATTATCGGGAGTTGTGGGTTTGACTCATTGCTCGGGCAAACTAATGGATAATGAAGTCAGTGAGGTGTGTGGTGAAAGTTGCTGTATTTAGTACGAGACCCTACGACGAACTTTTTTTGAACAAAGCCAATCATGGCAGGCACGAGCTTGGTTTCCTCGAGGTCAAGTTATCTCCTGCTACCGCGCAGCTTGCCGCAGGTCACGAGGCTGTTTGTGCTTTTGTTAATGATGATTTAAGCCGTGAAGTGCTGGACGTGCTTGTTAAAGGTGGCGTGCGGCTTATCGCCTTGCGCTCGGCAGGATTTAACCATGTTGATTTAGTCGCAGCCCAAGAGCTAGGGCTAACTGTCGTGCGTGTGCCTGCCTATTCGCCTTACGCTGTCGCTGAACATGCACTGGCACTTATTTTGGCTCTCAACCGCAAGCTGCACCGCGCCTATAACCGCGTCCGCGAGGGCAATTTTTCTCTTGACGGGCTTCTAGGCTTCGACCTGCACGGCAAAACGATTGGCATTATCGGTACGGGCAAAATCGGTGCAATTTTTTCAACGATGATGTCTGGCTTTGGGTGTCGTTTACTGGCTTATGACCCATTCCCGAATAAACAACTCGAGTCCATCGTTCACTACGTGACGCTCGAGCAACTCCTCAGTGACTCTGATGTCATTTCACTGCATTGCCCACTCACGCCTGAGACGCACCACATTATCAATAGAACCTCAGTCGCGCAAATGAAACAGGGTGTCATGCTGATCAACACGAGTCGCGGGGCACTCGTAGACACGCCTGCTGTGATTGAAGGATTAAAAGACGGCAAGATTGGGTATCTAGGACTCGACGTGTACGAAGAAGAAGGCGACCTCTTTTTTGAAGACTTATCGAGCCGCGTGATTCAAGATGACGTGTTCTCGAGACTCCTCACTTTTCCCAATGTCCTTATCACAGGTCATCAGGGTTTCTTTACGAAAGAAGCGGTCATCAATATCGCCGAGACGACCATTGCCAACATCACAACATTTGAAAAAGGTGAAGGCGAGATGTTTGTGATTTCAGTAGAGAAACTAGGAACCTAACGATGTGGCTTGCCTTGGCAGCACTGCTGCCGATTTTACTCATCCTTATCTTGATGTTGGCTCTGCACTGGTCGGCAGTGAAAGCAGGGTTAGCAGGTTGTGTTGTTGCTTTTCTGATTGCGTTGCTCGTTTTTGACTTTGGCACACGACCTGATGGCCCAACCTTGGCGAGCGGCGTGCAAGGCGTTCTTCTCGAGGCGGGCTTTAGTGCCTTTACGATTCTCTGGATTATTTTTCCTGCGCTTTGTATTCATCACCTGCAACTTCGTACAAAGTCACTCGAGGTTTTGCAAGGTGGCATCCGTCAACTCTCAGGTGACCCGCGCATCATCGCTTTGTTGGTAGCTTGGTTCTTCGCGCTTTTTATGGAAGGTGCGGCAGGCTTTGGCACCTCGGCGGCACTCGCGGCTCCGTTTTTGGTGAGCGTGGGTTTTAAGCCCGTTCAAGCCGTGAGCATTGCCTTGGTAGGACACGCGGTAGGTGTTTCCTTTGGTGCAGTTGGTACACCCATTGCCGCGCAAGTTGCGGCGAGTAATGTGTCAGGACTCGAGCTAGCAGCAACGACAGCTCGCTATCACGCTGCCATCGGTTGGATTATTCCGTTCTTCATGATGGGTTTAGTTGGAAGCTCCTTGCAAGAAAAAGACCAACAAAACGCTGTGTCAAAAATAAGTCAAGGCTTTGGTTGGGCCATTGTTGCCGCCATATGTTTTCTTTTACCTTATCTTTTGATTGCCCAATTCTTGGGGCCTGAGTTGCCGACTTTGGGTGGTGCGCTCGTTGGTGGTCTTGCATTTGTCATCATCTTGCGTTCGCGCCAAAGGTCACAGTCTAGTAAAGTTTCCCCTTTTGCAATGCTGGGAGCTGCTGCACCTTATCTCATTCTCGTGGGTTTGGTTGTACTTACACGGCTCATTCCTCCTCTACGCGAAGGGTTACAGAGTTTAGAACTAAGCTGGTCGCTCTACGGCCTGTTTGAAGGAAGTTTTGCGCCACTCTATCATCCTGGTACACTGCTCCTTTTAAGTTTTTTATTAGCAGCACTATGGCAACGTGCGACGCTAGCAGACATAAGTGCAGCCGTGAAACAAGCTGCTTCACAACTCGTCACGGTAACGCTTGCACTTTTAGCAATGCTCACGCTCTCACGCCTTATGGTTCATGCAGGCATGATTAACACCCTGGCCGAAGCAGCCGCAACAACGCTCGGTGGGGCCTGGCCGCTCTTTGCACCTTGGGTTGGTGTGCTGGGAACGTTTGTCACGGGTTCGGCGACAGCCTCCAATATTCTTTTTACAGATTTTCAAGTCGCCACCGCGACGACGCTCGAGCTACCTGTCCTCACGATGCTCGGTGCCCAAGGGTTTGGTGCGGCGGTGGGTAATATCATTTGCCCACACAACATTATTGCCGCAGGTGCGACGGTTGCCTTGGTGGGTCAAGAAGGTGCTGTCTTGCGGCGCACGCTGGGGATTTGTTTACTGTATGCGTTGTTGGGTGGGGTAGGGGCTTGGCTTTTTAGTTAACGCGCCTCGAGTACCCGTGCTGCCATCCCTTCACCTGCTTCTGCAAAGGGTTGAAAAATCAGGGTTGCGCCAGCGTCTTGCAGGATTGAACCTTCTTCTGGATGATAGCCAGTGGTTGCAATGACACCTGTAAACCCTCGAGCCTTGAGCCCGCGAATGGCTTCGAGTTTAGCCTCGAGTTCGGGCATAGTAAGAAGAATTCCTTTGAGACCTCCCAAGTCTAAGTTTTCCCACAGCTCAGGGTCTTCTGCGTCGCCGTAAAGCACACGCCAATTTTTCTTGCGGTGTGCCTCGAGTTTTACAGGATCAGAATCTAAGCCTGTTGCCGTTTCGCCCCTTGCCTCGAAAAGTTTATACGCGGCTGCACCCGTGCGCCCCATCCCGACGATGAGCCAATCGGTTAAACCTAAACTCGTGGGCTCACGGTCTGGGTGAGGGCCCTTGGGTTCAAAACGCAACAACCAAGGCTCGAGCCGCGCGTAGAGTTGGTGTGAGCGGCGATTGAGCGGTGCGGCAACGGCCAGTGAGACTGCTACCAAAAGCGCGATGATAGGAGCCCAGGAGGACTCGAGCCATCCTCCGTCAATTGCGGCAGCCGTCGTGATAAGTCCAAATTCGCTGTAACTGGCTAGCGTTAGCGAAGCAACAAAGGCTGTGCGAACACGCAACCGAAACCGCAAGAAGAGCCAGAAAAAGAGCAGAACTTTTAAGAGTAATAGCAAGAGAAGTCCTGCTGCCCACAAGAGATGTGTGGAACTCGGAAGTCCTAGTAAACCAAACTCGAGGAAAAACGCCACCAAGAAAACTTCTTTAAGCCCCCACAAGGTGCGCGAGAGTTCTGTCGTTTGTGGATGTCCTGCTAAGAGGGCACCTGCGAGAATGGCACCCAACTCGGGCGAGATGCCTGCGGCCTGTGCCAACAAACCGCCACCTAACGCCAGCCCGAGACCAAACAGCAACAAAAGTTCTCCGTGACCACTCTTGCTTAAAACCCATAAAAATATAGGACGGAAAAGCGGCAAGGCGAGTAAGAGAAAAATCCAGAAGCTCGGGTTCTTCACACCAGCGATGGTGAGCAAAATAACAGCCACCAAATCTTGTAAAACTAAAATGCCCACCGCAATGCGCCCGTGAAAAGACGAGAGTTCGCGCTTGTCCTCGAGAATCTTGATGGCAAGCACAGTGCTCGAGAACGCCAAGCCAATCGCCAGCAGTACACCGCCACTTAACCCTTGACCAAACAGTAAAAACAAAACTGTAAAACCTAAACCTGTAAGGAGTAAATGAAAGCCGCCAACACCTAAGACTTCTTTTCGCACCAAATCACTAAGCCTAAGTTTGAGCCCGACGCTAAAGAGTAAGAGTAAGATACCCACCTGAGCAATTTGTTTGAGGGTTTCGCTCGAGCTGACCCCAAAACTTCCCAGTAAAAAACCAGCCGCGAGATACCCCACCAAAGGCGGCAAGCCAAGCCGACTCGCCCCTAAGCCCAACACGTAGCTTGCTCCGACCCAAAGGACTTCCATTCATTTAACTTTACCTTAATACTGAGTTATTGAGATTGACGCAGTGAGTTGGCATCTGCTTGCACGATGGCTTTGCTCAAACTTGCTAAGCTGCGGTAAGCCTCGAGCTGCATGTGCATGATATTGGTTTCCAAGCAAGGTATAAGTTCATGCTCGATCAAGTCCGCTTCGTTTTCGCAGCGTTTTTCTGCGCCTTTGCTAGCACTCTCGGCAAGCCGTAAAAATTTACCAGGTAAGCACTGGGCGGGAGCATTGGGGCCACAATTTAATGCAGCACAGCCAGGGCAGTAACCATAATTCCAAACGTGTAAAGATGCAGGTGGCTCAGGCAATACTTCAGGGAAATGCCCCAATCCGTAGAGTTCTTTTGCGAGAGCCTTGACATTGGGAACGAGTTGAAAGCCAAGTGGGCCTGTGTGCATAGCAGCCAAAAGTTCGTAAAGGTGATGACGTTTTTGTTTTCTTTCGGTTACGGTCATGGTTGTTACGTTTGATGGACTCGATACGTTAGATAGTATTGCAGGTGCGAGTGTCATGATGTTCCTCCTCGAGCTTAAACCTGCTCTCATCCTGTCACAGCCAATAAACGTTTCTGTCCGTTAATTACTGACACGTTTTGTCAGAGAACATAATCTAAGGAAATTTCTCTTCACCAATAAAACGCACATAGGATAGAACAAGGAGAAATAGTCCAGAGACAAAAACGAATGAGCAAAATGGCACCGTGAGTTTTGCTGCCCAGGCAGGCAGGAGGTAATCGGAAAGGAGGTCGTTCCCTGTTTTGTCACCCAACTTTCTTGCCCAGGTGCTGAGCGGACAACGCCAACCGCTTAGGGATAACACGATAATTTCAACGACAATCATGCCGGTGGCAAACGCGAGTCGCCAGTCATAGGTTGTGGTGATTGCCGCATAAAACAAGTATGCGAGGCAGCACGACATAAACAGATAGATGAAGCTGTGACCGAGTTTGATTAGAAAAATCTTTGTCGTCATCGCTAAGTTGCCTAGGGTGCTAACCGCTCGAGCACGCTCGGTGCCAGGTAAAGCAGCACGAGAATCACAACGTTGACAACAACGCCCGTGAAGGCAACGCCCCAATCTAATAAGGTAAGCACCAGTGAAACGAGGGTCACACCTAAAAGGATAGGTTGCCACCACGTCCAGCCAAAGAAAAGTGCGAGTGCCACGACCACAAAGCCAAGCGCAGGAATGAGCCACAACGCACCAAAGATATGAATTCCGCCATCACCAACAACCCAGCGTCCATTCAGCAGCGTTGTTTTGTAAGGCAAGCCTTGGACGGTTCCTAGTTGTAAATAGGACATCGTACCCATAAGGTGAATAAGCCCGTGCATGATGAGTATGGCGGCAGCGATGACCACAAACATTTTTGTCATGACACGCCTCCTTTACAACCCTTTGGTGCGAACGTAATCTTTTATGTCCGAGTTGTAAACGACATCTTCGACGGTGAAATTTGCCCAAGGCTTACCTTGATCAAACCAAGTGAGTGCAGCACGTTTTGGAATCATGTAGCCATTCACGTTGCCCCACTCCTGCACTTCGTTAAGCCAGAGAATTTTGCTTTGGTCTTTTGCATCGCGGTAGCGCATGGATTCGAGCATGGCAATCAGCCCCGTATCAGGATCAAAACGCACGAGAAAGCGTTCCTCAGTTGTTTCAAAGGGCACGACTAGAAAGGCGGTCACATCATCTACAGCTTCCCAACGAACTCTGTCATCCGTTAAAAAGTAGGCGGGAAACCAAATCGTTTCTGACCACAACCCTAAATTGGCTGCTTGATTTGTTTTTGGTTCATTCTCAGTTACCCCAAACGGAAGCTCCATACGACTCCTGCCCTCGAGGTAGCGTTCATTTACTTTCATGATGGGAAGACCAAACCATGTCGCCTCGATGTAATGGCGATAGTTCTGACCTGCTTCGTGGGTAAAGCGAAATCTTGCTGGAAAAGTAATGCCCATGATTCGCATGGTGGCGCGTCCAGTAATTACCGCAGAGTTGATGACAGGGATTTGCTCGCCATAAATTTTTTGATAGAAACGTTCGACGGGCGCAGGTAAGTTTTGAGGAAGTGCGGTGGTCTCGAGCCTCGTTCCTTGCGGATAAAGTGGAAAGGATGCAGGCTTGACCAATAAGCCAACCCAACCTAATCCAATGAGGAAAACCAAGA
>JBOFGY010000064.1:0-1761 GCA_051649365.1 Trueperaceae bacterium | reverse complement strand
TTTTATCCGCGACATCTGTGTTTGACACAAAGATGCGCCGAAAGTCTAAGGTGCTGCGGTCAAGCTCGAGATGCGCTGGCACACTTTCACCAAGTCGCGCAGTGATTTTTTCTACTACTTCGGCAGTACCAATGAGGCTCACTTCATCACCAAAGCGCAAAACGGTTTCTGGCTGCACGAGTTCGACATGACCATTATGTTTATAACGACCAAGGATGACTTTCCAGCCCTCGAGTTCCTGCCATTCACGCACAGATTTTTGGTCAACATCTTTTCTCGTCACGCGCACAGTTTTGTTGACGAGGTTTTCACCACTCGCGCCTAAGTCACGCAAGTCTTTTGCTTCTTTTTTATAATCTGTTTTATACAAACGCTGAAACAGTTGAATCGTCAAAATCACACCAATGACACCCATTGGGTAAGTAACAGCGTAGGCAACGACAGGCTCAGCCTGCACACTCTGACTGGCACCTTGTAAGGACTCGAGCACGCTCGCTAGCGCAGGCGTGTTGGTGAGACTGCCCGCGAACATGCCCACGACGTAAGTAGCATCAAGTCCAAATAAAAAATGGGTGGCTACCGCTAGCGTTGCAATAACGAGCAGTAGAACAAACACCAAAGCATTATCACGCCAGCCCTGCCGCCGAAACGAGGCGACAAAACTCGGGCCACTCGCTAAACCTATTGTGTAGACAAACAGTACGAGACCAAAGTACGTCACGACGCTTGGCAGGTTCAACCGTTGGTCAAAAGCACTCACCGCAATCCCGACAAAAAGAACGGCTGCTAAACCTAAGCTAAAACCCTTTATCTTAATATGCCCCAACGGATAACCGAGCGCAATTACGATAAAAAGTAAGAGCAAGGGGTTGTCAGCGAGAAGTTGAATCATGGCATTTATCCCTACTACGTTTCCAAATAAAAAATAGCCAAGCAAAAGGAAGGGGTGTAAGGGTGCTGAACGGGTAAGAAGCCAAGGAAGTTCAAAAGTATTTCACTGAGCTGCGGTAACAAGGGGTTGCAACCCCTTGTTATGCCCGACATAGGTGAACTAAGTCACGGGCTTTTGAACTTCCTTGGCGGTGCTGAGTAACTCACCAGCAAAGTGTAGAGGCATCCGAATAAAAGGCTCGAGTAAACTCGAGCCTTTTTGATGTCTCAGGCGACAAGCTCGAGCCTGGGCCCAGCTTTGTTTACAGCCCCACTTACAGTGGGAGCAAATTTCTTAAAGTTCTCTACAAACATCTCTGCAACTTTACGCGCTTGTTTATCATAAGCATTTTTATCTTGCCAGGTGCTGCGTGGATTCAAAACTTCAACCGGCACACCAGGGCAGACCTTAGGAATCGCTAAGCCAAACACGTTGTTATTATCAAACGTCACATTATCGAGGCGGTGCTCGAGGGCAGCGTTAATCATGCCTCTCGTATATGAAATAGGCATCCGTTGTCCAACGCCGTAAGGGCCACCCGTCCAGCCTGTATTGACGAGCCAGACATCGGTGCGGTGCGCTTTCATTTGCTTGACTAAGAGTTCGCCGTAAACATTTGGTTTAAGCGGCATGAATGGCGCACCAAAGCAAGTGCTAAAGGTTGCTTGCGGTTCGGTGATGCCGCGCTCTGTACCGGCGACTTTGGCGGTGTAGCCCGAGAGGAAATAATACATGGCTTGCTCTGGCGTGAGCTTGGCAATCGGCGGCAAGACACCAAAGGCATCGGCGGTTAAAAAGATGATATTGGTTGGGTGTCCTGCGTAGCCAAC
>JBOFGY010000063.1:0-34903 GCA_051649365.1 Trueperaceae bacterium | reverse complement strand
CAGCCGTTTGATACTCAGGGTAATAGGTGGTTAAGGCGTGTTCCATCGCCTTAGCAAACCCCTCTTGAAAACACACCGTGCAATCGGGTCTTACATTGGGACAGTTAATAGGCGGTAGGTCACAAGAGAAAGCACAGTTGGCTAACAGCCCAGGTGTGATGCCGTCACAGAACTCCTCGGCAGGAAAAAACAACTCACCTGAATACAGATACCACAACAAGTCAAGCCCACCCACCGTGCAGGCTAAGAGTGGATGTACACCACCCGTCTCGAGCATCGCCCGCCAGTACGTGCGTGTTTCCAAACGAAACCATTCACCCGCAATCACGTCTTCGGTTTCGGTAGCAACCTCTGAAGGGATAAACGGAACGCTCCATTCAAACTCAGGACAGGCTTCTTGGTCAAAGTCTTGTTCTTTGCACTGCTCGAGGAGTTCCTTATGAATGACTTCGACAAACGCCGTTTGCCTATAGATGCCTTCGGCGTTGCCGGGTTCGGGGAAGTCTTCGATGTAGGAGGTGATGCCGACGCTTTCAATCTGGGCGAAGCTGGAGGCGCAAAGCAAGAAGAGCAAAAAGATGAGGGGTTTCATGCGACCTCGAGCTGCTTGACGGCATTTTCTAAGGTGCCATACTGCTCGAGCAGCGCGCTACGTTTTGCCTTGTCCTCGTGATTCGTAGAAAAGAGTAGATGGGACAGTGGTGTGGGGTGTAGCGAAATGATATTGCCTTCAAACTGTTCGCCCCGACGCACGAGATACAGGGCTTCAGAAAACTGTGCTTTCGCACTCGTAACTTGTGCCGCTAAACTGATGACACCCTCAGGCAGATTGAGCGAGCGTTTCCACAACTCGCGCTCGTCCGCATTTGATTTTAAGAACAACAAATTTTGGACATTATTCACGATGCCTGGGTTGTTAGCAAAATCGGCGTAACTTTGTGAGATGGCCCAAATCCCTGAGCCTGTGGTTCTAAAGCGGCGGAACATCTCGCCTACAAAGGCTTCCCCCGCCGCGTTACCTTGAATCATAGACCAGCCTTCGTCGAGAATCACGAGGGTGCGTTGATTCTGACGGGCGAGCACCCGCTTCCAAACAAGTTGACTAATCAGCAGTGTACCCACAGCTTTGAGTTGTGGGTTGTTACGCAGACCTTCCGTGTCGTAATACACCACCCGAGCACTGGAAAGCGGAATGTTAGTGGGTCGGTCAACAAAACTTCCTAAAGCCGTGTCACCTAGCCAACTCTGGAGGCGCATGGCCAGGTTCTTGGCGAGGTCGCGGTGGATATCTTGCAGGTGAAAACTATTCACTTCATCGAGTTGCTCGAGCTTCTTCACAAAATCTGAGAGCGTAGGCGTAACGAAGGTTGGCGTGTTGTGAACGCGCTTATAGGCGTAGCTGTAAAGTTGCGTTATCGCGGCCATGAGAATGGCATCTTCAATCTCTTTCGTCGCACCGGGTTCACCTGGAATCATGGCGCGAAGAACATTCAGGAGCATCATCTTGTCTTCATCACTTGGTGCGGTCTTGTCCGCTTCTAAATCAAACGGGTTGATACTCGTTTTGCCACCGACGTTTAATTCCACCACCGCACCTTCGGCGACTTCGACGAGAGGTTTATAGCCACTGCCCCGGTCAATAATCACGACTTGTGTACCACCCTCCGCTAAAAATTCGCTCAGCAAATCCTGAGTTAAAAAGGTTTTCCCTGAGCCCGTCGCACCAATAATGAGGCCGTTATAGGCATCGGCTTCGCGGTCAAACGGGTCAATATTCGTAAGACCAAAATAGCGGTTGTGGTATTTCGCCACGGCTTTTTTGCTGCCATGCCAGGGGCCCGTGACGGGCATGAAATGCGTGGCGTTACTGGTTGTTAAGGTGACTTTTTGACCATGCTCACGGCCACTGAGGGGTGCAAAATTTAGAAAGGGTGTCAGGCAGCCATGCGACAGGGGCATAAACGGATTGCCAGGAATACCCGAGAGGGCAGCGTACGTTTCGGTAGCGCGTCGTTTCAAGGTGCGCTCGTTTTCGTCAAACAACACGAGACCAACACTCATTTTGAAAAACCGGTCACCCGTGTCGTAGCTGTGCTCGAGTGCGTCATTACTATCACGCCGTAAAACGCGCGTTTCAGGATCGACAAAATAATTTTCGGTGAGTGCAGCGGCTTCAAACTGCCGGGCCCTTGCGGTGATGTGTCCAATGGCTTTTTGTGAAGGCTCGACGTAAATATCCGTTATCACGTAGTAGTGTGAGCCTGCTGCCTCCGCGGCGTGCATCATGCCAGCGAATGTTTCTTTTCCTGGCGTGGTGTGCAAAGCGAAGACACGCACGAAGTGATTCCCCACGATGATATGCCCAAGTCCTGCATTGTTAATGGGCGATTTTGCAAGTTGAGCGCGAAGGCTCGAGGGCCTTAAGCCCTCGAGTTTTGTGACGGCTTTCGTCGGATAAAATTGTTGTGTTTCACGGTAGGTTCCGAGTTTGCTTTGTGCGAAGTCAGGATTGAGATAACGAAAGCATAATCCAAAGCTATCGTCGGACGTTAAGTGACGAGGTTTGAACGAGGCGCGGTGCAGGCTCGAGCTGAGTTGCCCCAGCATCCCTTGGGCCTCTTGTTCACGCTCACGCAGTCCTTGTGGGGAGAGACCAGGAAAGGTGCGTTGGGGTGTGCCAAGGCGTACCGTGACAAAGGTGCGGTAGGCACGCAAGTGACTACGTTCCCAGTCCTCTTCAAACTGTTGCACCCGTGCCTCGAGGAGGTGTCGTAGTCGCGGTTCTGTGGCAGTAATACGCGCTTTATAGTCATCTAAAAAACCCATAGGCATGGGGACGACTTCGGTAATTGTGCGAAGACGTGAGGGCGCAGGTAAACTCGTTTGCAGTAAGTGGCGAAACGCATTAATGATGGGGTGTGTTCCGGTAAACAAACTGTTGGGTACGGTAACTTCGACCCCTACCTCATAGGTGCCATTGCGGTTGTGCATGATGCCGGCCTGGTTGAGAAGGGTAAGTGCAGCGTAAGGTAACAGCTCGACCGTGTTGCCTTGGCGGGTATGTAAACGTTCACGAAATCCCATAAATCCTCCTTAATTGGGCAACCGTTTTTTATGTCGCACGAGTGGTTTTTTGGGTGCGGGTCGCGGGGCATTGGGAAGATTGTCTGTAACGGTTATAGGTTCACTGTTTATAGGTTCACTCCCATCAAATAGTGCGGGTTGTTGGTTCAAAGGGTGCGTTGGCGTGGTGACGGGTTTAGGTTGAGGTTTTGTAGCTGTCACTGCGCCCTTCACGGTGGCCGTCTTTGTGGGCCAGTCTAGTTTGGGTGGTGGCAAGCGCAGCATGGCGTTAAGGCGAGGTACCTCGTAATAATTGGTGCGTTTAACGAGTGCTGGTGGTTTGCCCGTAATCATCGCAATCACGAGTTGACGTTCAGCACCACCCATGAGTAAGACTTCGTCTACAGTAATGACTTCGCGCGAGGTGGAACTTTCGGTGTACGTGGCTCGTTGCCACCAGCCACGCTTGCGGCTTTTTGTTTGTGTATCCACCGAGACCTTGTGGCAGCGTCTCGATAAATATTCGGCGGTAGCAAGCGATTCACTCTTAAAGTAAAGTTGCACGCCGCAGTTGTTGAGAATGGCTTCGGTTTGATCTTTCGAGTAAATGGCATCAAACTGTGAGGGAGATTGTAAATAGAGCAAGACCGAAATGCCGCGCCCTGCTGACGTGGCTAAGATATTACTCAAATCTTGCAAGGGGGCACGCGCGATTTCATCGAGACCAAATATGGCAGGGATGGGCGGACGTTTCCCGTCACGCTCTTCGTCCACGTATTTGTACATACCGCGAATGAGCCCGGTAACGACGAGATTGTAGACGGGGGCTGTGGCCTCGAGCGACTCCTCGGGAAATTTTAGATAGACCGTGCACGGTGTCGTCAATAGCTCTTTGGGACTAAAATCATTGCCACCAAAAAGATGCTGCACGCCGTCTTGAATAAAGGGTTTTAGGCGCAAGGTCATGTTGCTCCACGAACTTTGCAGGAAGCGGTCATTTTGAAGGAGTTCCGGGTCATAGGCCGCTGCTGAGGTTACGCCGAGAAAATTATTGAGGGCTAGCCGTGCTTCCGTTGCATTTTTTTCTGCGGGTGTTCTGGCGAGCTCGAGCGTTTTCGCTTCGTGGTGGCTCAGAATTGCTGAAAGTGTGTTGACAAAATTGGGGATGCCGCCTTGGTGCAGCAGCTTGCGAATAAAAATAAAGGGAGCTTCAGCCTCGAGGGTTGCGGCGCGAAGCGCAGCCTCGATGCCCGATGCGGCCCGTTGAGCAAAGACAGGTTCTTTATCAAGGTGAGGGGTTGCAATGATTTGGGCAGCCGTGGCATAACCGTTGTGCGAAGCAATCACACAGGAGAGCGCGTCGAATTGATGACCTTGGCCAGTGGGGGAGAGCACGAAGACGCGGCCACGGCGCGCGCGTATACCGGCAGATTGCCTAAAAATTTCACCTTTAATGTCGAGGAGGATAAACGAACCGCCCCAGGTGCAAAGTTGCGCCAGGAGGTGAAGCGTTTTACCCGCGCGAACACTCCCGAAGATGGCCATGTTGCCCAGCTCGGGTCGCTTGCCGTAACCAGGTGATAAGGCGAGCAGTGCTTTGTCAAAGCGAAACTTTCCCGATAAGACCTTGCGACGTTTTTTGCCGTGTTCGGGTAAGAGAACATGATGGCCAATTAGTAATGAATAAGGCAACTTGCGGTGTTTGAGCCAGCGTGTCAAACGGAAGTCCTCGAGGTCGTCACGTTGAGCAAACGCTGCTGAATAGACAGGAGTCTTTTTTTTGGTGAGTGCGAGCATCGTACCGACGAGACCTAAACCCATCAGCACACTAGGGAGTTTTGGGAAGTCATAGTTACCAACAGCTTGCAAGTTTTGACGGCAGGACTTTAGTCTAAGGCAGCGCACGAACCCTGTCGTATCTGCGCTGGGTAGTTGCTTGCTAGCTTCGCTCACGAAGGCGCGGCCAATGTTGATGTTGCCTAAAAGTCCGAGGAGAGCTATAGCAAGGGTAAGGGGAAGAAGCCACTTCATGATGAGCCTTTCGGTGTGGCATTACGTGGCGTGGTCGAGGATGAGTTTGTTACCCGCCCACCACCCGTGCTGGGCCCAGCCAACGTTTTACTAGACGTGGGACTGTTGGAACCCGAGCCCCCGCTGGGCGTTGGCGTTGAACCATTATCAAGTTGACGATCTGAGCGTTGATCCATGCGCCTTGAGGTATCACGCACACCGCCCTGCAAGCCACGTCCTGCACTCGATAAGGCCCCCAGGGGTGCCGAGGCAAAATGAACAGCCTCGAGGGCGACACCGCCCACTAAACCCGCGACCACACTCGAGACCCGCCAGATCAGATAGCTGGCAAGAATCGAGCCAATCACGAGCAGGAGTAAGCGCAGCAGCCAGGCTTTGATTTCGGCCATGGCTCCTTGAAATGCGGTTACGGCGGTATGGGCAAACTGTTCCCACCAATTGCCCGTGCTGGCTTTACGTTCATTTCGCAATGTCGCAATTTGCGCTTCGAGCGCGTCGTATTCCGTTAATGCCTCTGAGTCTTGCGAGCAGTTTGGATCGTTGTTGTCCCAACAATCGTCAATAATCGCGTCTTGCTGGGCATAGAGGTTTTGAAGCTGAGCATCTATATCAGCGACTTCGGGAGGATTAAAACCATTTTGAAAAACATCCTCAAAACCAGCAAAGTTTTCGTTAATCGTTTGCACGGGACCGACAACAATAATGTCGAAGCCCACGCGAAAGGCTAGAGGTAGGAGGAGCAAAATAAAGATGGCACTGACCACGGCCGAGATGTAGTTTCCCAGCCACTTCTCGCCATTGGCGGGAGAAAACATCAACATTGCGGCGGCCAAAGGAAAAAATATATTAGCGACGGCCACCGACAACAAAGCAAGCAACCCCATCAGATAAACGATAATGACGCAAACAATAATAGGAATGACTGCGAAATTGAGCCAACGTTCAAAGCCCTGAGCCAAAACGCCAGCTTCCCGAAGGGTCAGGGCTGAAGCGGTTTTTGAGGTGGCGTAGGCTAGGCCCGCTTCAGGCAAGGTTAAGGCGGTCATGGCTACACCCGTGTCAATGCCAAGCTGTCTTAGCTCTGCTGCTCCGTCATCTAAACTCGGCTGGAGTTGATTCATACTCCAGGTATGGAGTCCTTCGGCTGTTGTCATTGCTAAGGTGGTGATTTGTGGCGTGAGAATGAGTAACGCTGATACGAGCAGGGCTCGCAGCAACGTGCTTAGCAGTGTAAACGGGCTTGGGCGCAAGAAATAGAGCATCATGGCGCAAACAAGACCCAGAAGCGCGATGTTGCGCGCGATGCCGATAATGGCGGGGGAGTAAAGTGCTACCCCCGCCTCGATTTCCTCGAGCCATACGTCTGCGTCGAGCGTGCGACTGATAAAATTTTCCTGCGCGAACGCCGTGCTAAACATAAAGCACAGGCTGAACAGAACGCACACCACACGGAGCCAGCGCATTTAGCCTCCTAACGGTTTGGCAATTTGCCATACGGCACGAAGTTGCTCGAGCACTGACGTGCCAAAGGCACTCGTGTCAATTTTGACGGTGTTGGCTTGTGTGCCGCTTAATAAGCCACCCGCAATCAGCGTTTTATCTACCAACAACAACCCTTCTGAAAATGTCTCGAGTGTCTTAACTTGAACACCAGCTTGTTGAAGAGAGGTAACGCTGGGATTGGCGGGCAGTGTGATGAAGTAAACCGCAACGCCACGCGCTGCGGCGGCCTGAAGTTCTTGCTCGAGGGTCGGCGACATGACTGGTGTGACCATGAACAACGTTTCTTTGGCATCTTGCAAAAGGGTTGTAATCACGTCAGGAGATTGCACTACTTCCTGTAAGGGTGTGTCAAACGACTGAGCAACGGCAAGTGTCAGAAAACACGCACCGAATAAAAGATAAAGAGCTTTCATACGCCCTCCTTTGGTTGCCAGATGAGGGGTGTGTTGTCGGGGTCTGCTAACGGTGTATACGAATCATTTTCTCTAAGCCAGGTTAAAAAATCTCGTACTGCCCCAGGTTTCAGAACAATTTTTGTAAGGCGAAGTAAGACGTAGCTGACGACGAGTGAAAGGACGAAGGTAAAGAGTTCAATGTAAAAGGGGGCTTCGACAAACTTCAGAACCACGGCACTGACGAAGGCAATACCTAACAGCTCAGGTAAGGTCAGCCCCAGCAAAATGCGGATGGGCCCTGTCGTTCTAAAAACCCGCGCGCGTTCCACTAGCCACCTTCACCGAGGGCGCACTCGCCAAAGGTCAGGGCTTCGGTGATACCGGGTAAGGCGAGCATGACGAAAATGCCCACGACACCCGCAATAGCCGTACCTACCCCACCACGAGTTCCTGTGAACCACATGACGACACCTGCCGCTACAGCGAGAAGGGCGAGCGACCAACCGATAGGACCATAAATAAAGTTTGCTGCGTTGCAAACCGTTTCAGAAAGACCGCCGAGATTTTCGTTAAAGTCAATGGCTTCCCCACCTGCTAATGCAATGGTCAGTGACAACAAAAGAAAAAGCAGGCGTAGCACGAGCACGAGCTTTTTGCTTTTGACGGACTGAGCCAACGTCAACCATCTATACATTCCAACCTCCTTTTAAGTCCGAGTGCCATCTCGGTACCAGAGATAACCCTTGGTATCTTTACTATATATTACATGTAATATAGTGTAAAGTAGGAATGGAGGTAACCATGAAAATTGACCCAGCCGTTCGGAGAAAAATAGAGCGTACTCTTGGCTCGCGCGTCCCTGCGCCAAATAGTGAGCACTACGCTCCGTTTCTGGCCCAACTACAAGTAACCCATCCTGCCTTAGCCCAGGAACTCGAAACCGCAGTCATTTTGGAGTCTGTGGATGATCCAAAAGCCCAAGCGGACAGGCGTGCTCTGGTGGCAGAACGCTTACAAGCCCTAAAGCGCACCTTGTTTTATCGTTACGATGAACTTTTAGACCGTTGGCATATTTCAAGACTCAAACTGGTCGCTTGGGGTTTGGTTCCAGTGTTGGCATTGGTGGGTGGGGTTTACCTCGAAAGTGTTCTGCGTGGCTCAGGGTCTGTTAAAGCACAGGCGCAAGAGGTACTGGACACCGTGGGGAGTAACCTCGGGTTTGGAACGAACCTCTTGAATCAAGGATTTACACCTGTGCCAGAGTTGCCAACGAATATGCAGGTACAGGGGGAAGATACTGAGCCGGTAATCGTGGAGCATTCAGAGGTGGCAAAGGCAGAGCCGTCACCGCTACAAAGCAAGGCAGATTCTGAAGAAGTTACACCGCCACCGCCCGTTCTTGCGTCGTTTACGAGAGAAGGAGCAGCAAAAGACTTGAGTGTTTATACAGTAGAAGCAACGGAACAAGTGAGTGACCCATTTGTGGGTCAGACCAACCAAGCTCTGCAACAGGTTAAAACACTTTCTGTCTATACTGCCCAGCTAGCTACGAAAAGTTTGCAAGCATCTGAACCTACCACTGCGACACGAACACTCTCGGTTTATGAGGCTGGCTCGAGCCAGCTCTCAATGAACTCAGCCGAAGCAGCATCAAGTGCTCCTGCTGTTGGAGCTGACCCCTTCGCCACTGCTGGTTCTGAAGAGACCGTAACGACGACGGAGGATGTCAAACAAAATCAGGCAACGAGCCCACGACCCGAGGTAGAGCAGAACAGCGCGAACACTGCGTATGAACCTGGCAAAAAAATAGCGGCAACCCTCGAGGTTGGCATTGTAACCGTTGATAATGAAACAACGCCAGTTATTGCTAGAGGGGAAGACGGTAGTGTGTGGCAAGGTAATGCAACGCTCAGTGATACCAATAGGTTTACGCTCGAGTTCACGTCGGTTGTTAAAGATGGTGGAACGCAAACGATAACGGCACGTGCTGTGGCAGAGGATGGCTTTGCGGATTTACCTGCGACGGTACAAGAGACAACACCCGCTCTGGCAAGTGATTTATTGCGTGGCTCCCTGCAAGGGGTTAGCAACTACGTGGATGACTTGAGCAACCAAACCACGACGGTGGTGGATGAATTCGGAAAAACAATTACCCAAGCTGCACCATCGCTCGAGAATCAAATACTAGGTAGCGTGGCGGGTATGTTCAAACCGACAACGGAACAAGCTCTCGTGCGCGTGGTTGAGTTGCCAGCGGGAACTAGTTTTTCAATTTTAATCTTTTAACTTTTTTGTCAAGGGCAGCCAAGTCATCTTTGAAAAATGACCGAAGGAGGTCACGTGGAGTGGTGTCAAGTTTTGCTGCCAAGACAACCGCCAAACGTTTTAGAGTATCCATGCGGATGACTTCTTCATCCACATGCTCGTTGAGTAGGGTGTAAAGTCGCGCATTGCCCATACCAACAGCCTTGGACAACTCTTGAATACCCATACCCGAGTCTTTGAACGCTTTTTTGAGAGCCTTGGTCTTCATGGGACTAAAATATCAGACAGCAATGCTTCAAACACGTCCTCTACAGACATGTCAGAGTGGCTAGCTACAGCCTCACAAAGCCACATTAGGGTGTCAGATGTGGGATTGCTCAAACGGGATACGAGATGGTTCAGCGTGTTAATGTCCATACCCGAAGCGGTAGAGAACTGAAAATAGGTCATGCCTGTTTGCCTGATTAAGCGTTTGAGTGTCTTGAGTTTGGAAGGCACGCTGTTAAATTTAACCCTGGATGATGCAACAGTCAAATTAGCAATGTGAGTTACGTCGAGAAAACTTATGTATTAAGCGGTCATGGGATTAGACTCAACTCTCTACCTCGAGTCACCTGTATGAATGGAAGGTTCAACACTTCACTCGGTTCATGCTTCCTTTGAGGAACAAGCCAACGCGCTTTAGCCGTTGGTACTATGACCTGCACGCTCCCCCCGTTACAACCCAGAGCCTTAAGCTTGATACAGAGGTAGGAACGCTGCGGACGTTTTGAGGAGTCCTGCGCTTGGTTTGTTCCGCTGATTGGTTTGCTGGAATCTTTTTCGTAGGTGCGAGCGTTCTCTCACCACTTTTTGCGTAAGGGTTTTATAACAAAGCTTCGTTTATACTCGACGTATGGTACTGATTGGCTCACTTGGCATCTTCCTATCTGCTTACAGTTTCTGGATTACGGGGAAGCTCGAGACCCCTTGGCTCCGCACTTTCCTAACAGCTTTCTGTGGGTTTATGTTTGCAGGTGCTTTGCTCTGGGTCGGCTACGGTTTTCAGCGCGGTGAAATTATTTACAATCGCAGTGTCGAACTACCTGTGTGGATTATCGGGCGGTAGGGAAGATTACTTCGTGAGCTTGTCCAGGGTCGCAAAAGATTTCTTCGCGTCCTCATAACTCAGGACGTTTTCCCTTTCACGCAAATAACTTAAAAGCGACTCGAGCATGACACAAGGAATACCCTTGGCCTTGTCCCCTTTAACTTCACCCGTAAACACGAGCACGGGAAACACGAACTGCCCGCCCAACAGGTCGTTGAGTTTATAGGTCTGCCGCCACACCTGGGCGACGATTTTGCTCGGTGTTTTGCTGCCGTGACTGTACAAACCTTTGGGCGTGGCGAGCACAGAACCCGAATAATTTTTTGCCTCGAGGATAAATACGCCCTTGGCACTCGCTACAATGTGGTCAACGTTTTCGCCGCCGATGTCCAAATCGTGCCAGACACGCCAGCCCTCGGGGAGTTGTTTAAGCAGCTTGCCGACCTTGCGTTCACCCTCCATGCCTTTGGCGGAAGTATGAAAGTGTTTGTCGGAACCAAAAAATAAATTGGCAATCGTTTTCCAGATCAGCGTCTTGCCGGCGGTGCCTTTAGTAGTTGCCATAAAACACGGTAGCAATTGGCATTCAATCTCGTCCGTTAGAAATTTTACTCGGCTTTGAACGTTGATGGTTCAAAAGTATACTGTGTACCAGGACCAATAGTCAGGACGTTTCCGTCCGGCGTAAAAAGCATCCAATGCTCGTAGTCTTCTGAGAACACCGGAAATAAATGTAAGACGTAACCCTCTTCAAAAGTCAATGTCGTTCCAAAAGCGGGTGGTTGCACTTCGATTGCAACAAGTGTTTTATTGTTCAGTGCTTGAATTGTTTTCTCGAGCTTTTCGCGTTTGTCTTCTGAGGCAACAAGAAACGTGTCGTGATGGTCTAACCGCCAAGCACAACAGTAAACCCAAAGATGCCACGCGCCACGTTCACGCCCAGGCTCTACTACCTGACGTTCGCCAAAATCAAACGTTATAAAGCTCCCTATTCCTAATTGGATCTGCCAAACTTTTTGATTTAGAAGCCCTTCATACGTTGAAGCAATTTTCTGTAAGTCGCTTGCTGTTATAGACATCTATAATCCCCTTTTCAAAACACCGACACTACTTACTTACCAAACATATTGATGATGACTTCGACAATCTCGTGATAACTCATATTCTGACCAGTGATTTCATCATGAACTCGTCGGATTTCATCTTTTGATAGCTTGCGACCCAGGTCGCGTTCGCCTTGCCGTACAGCATCTTTAAATTGTTTGTTTTGCGCGCCGTTATTACCCGGTGTTCCGTTATTGGACATCTGCATCGCAGTTTCGCTCAGAGCACCAGCAGCCGCAGCCGCAGCCGCGGCCGCGGCCGCTGCTGCTGCAATATTTGTTGCCACGGCAACGGCAGCAGGAACAGCCACAGCTTCACCGAAAATACCAGCTCCAGCTAATGCCAGCCCCCCACCCCCGCCAGTCAACGCAGCGAGTATAGCGGGTAGTGCTATTAGGCCCGCAATCAACAATGCCAACGCAGCTATCACAGCAAGTGCAACAGCAAGTGTGTTGAAACAGTCACTGAGGCTACTACAATTGTCTGCGTAGGCAGTCGAAAATGCAAAAACCACAAATGAACCACTTACGACTCTCCAAACACGATAGAAGCGTGGTGAGGTTTGCACTAACCTCGGGGGATGGTCGCAGGATTTTCTGATTTCACACATGATTCTGCCGCTTAGCCTTTTGCCCTACGCCAACAATGAGTGTCGTGATAGCTAGCGACAGGCACGTCGAGAGGAGGACGGGTTGAAACGTATTTGTGCGTTGCCATAAGGCTGAAACCACAACGTGGGAAAGAGCATAACCTAATCCAATACTGATGATAAAGCGAAGAATCCAGGGAACACGTGTGAGAAGGCGAATTAACGGAAATGAAGTTGTTGCAAGTTTGTGGCGAAGCCAAAGCAAAAAGAACAGAAACGTCCACACCAGTGCTGCCTCAAACCAACGACCCATCATTCCCGACATTAAAAAAGTCAAGACAGAAGCAAGACCGGCGTGTTGGAGTAAGCCAGTGATGGGTTGTTGCTCAACAGGGGGCGTTGACTGTTGCAGCTCACGAATCCACTGCTTTATGTGGTCGCTACGCGCTTGACGTTCCAGAAAAAATCTAAACGTGAAAGCAGTGAACGCACCAAGAGCAAGTGCCCAGGTGTGCACTTGTAGCGGTTCAATCGCGCTTGTCGTGGGTTGACTGCCTTGCCATGTGAATACAGGACGGATGAGTACGATAGTTGCCAACGCCCAGACCCAGATTAAGCCGCTAATAAGAAGTCCACCTAGCACAAACTCTACCAAAGGCTTTTTTAAAGAACGCACCCGCAGCCGAGCAGCCGTTAAGACGAGAGGAATAATAACGACAGCAAGTGCGAGCAGCAAGTAGGACAAAACAAGAGGCACCTTTACTTGAAACAAAACTGCTAAAGGATGGCTGACATAGCTCCACTGTTCATGGAAGAAGAGGTTGCCGAGTGAATAACCGAAAACAACCCACAAACCAAGGTGTGCACTCATGATACCAGGGATAATGAGTGCAAGCAAAAGCAATAAAGAGGAAGAGAAGGTTTCGCCTGGAGCCTTGGCACCCGCAAGAAAGCTGAGGGCAAGTGCGACAGGTGGTGTAAAGGCTGCAACAATGGGCCATTGCACAAGGTAGAAACCGTCGGTGAGGCTGCCAAACAGTATTGGATGTCGCTTTAGCCATTTCGGAATTTGAAACCACCACAATTTTGTGAGGCGATACAAAAAATTAGTTTCTATACTCATCCATGACCTTCTTTCGCTAATTGACCGAGAAGACGATAACTACACAAACCCAAAACAGCTCCATAAATAACATGAGCGAAAATAGAAATTTGTAGAAACTCACCGAGTGCTTTCAACCCCAACCAGCCGGGATAGAAGGAGACCATCAATACTTCTAGTCCCATAGCCCAAAGAATTCCAGTTAACCATCCTTGTCTCTTAATCAACAAAGTATAGGCGAGTCCAAATCCAATGCCATTCACGAAATGATAAAACGTACCCACCACGAAAAGCAGGCTTTGCGGTGCTTCAACTCCTACGAGTAATTGACCGAATAAGCGAAATGTATCGAACGGCCATAATGAAAAGTCCGCAACCCTCACTAGGATGAACCGAGAAATGTCATACGCAAGAGTTGCTAGGAGCCCTGATAAGAGACCAACGCGAACCCGATGACGCAGCATACGGCGTTGTTCCCAAGGCAACGCCTGTACCGTTACAATAATTGCGACCAGCCCAACGGTAAAGAGCACTGCCAAAGCTAACCTAAGAGAGAAACCAGTTAAGAAGTAAATCAGAAGACCCAAACCACTTGCCAAACCACACAATCCCACGATATACAGGCTTTTATGAAGACTTAGTTGCGAGTTTTCCTTGCCTGGTGGCATTGGGGACCCCGTTTCTTCTACTGCTGGCGTGTAAAGCACTTAGTATTCCCTTTATTTGATAGCTTTGCGCCCACCTATTATCTCACAACGCTTGACGGTGTAACAGGGATTGAAATAGCCTTGCTATATGACCCATCTGCCTCGCCAAGAACACTCACGGTTCCGTCTTGGTCCGTCCGGTAAATCTCCGCATTCACACTTTCATATAATGCCAGGGCTTCACTCGTGGGATGCCCATAACTGTTGTCAGCACCAACGGAAATGACAACCATCTCAGGACTCCAGGTAGACACACTCTGTTGCGTATCACCATTCTTACTACCATGATGCGACGCTTTGTACACTTCCACTTCTTGCAATAACTCAGATTGGTTCTCGAGCGACAGCACTGATAGCTAGCACGTGTCCTTCACGCGCTGCACTCGGCAGCCAGGCTCGAGGTACTTGACATAATTCGCCGTCGTCGCGCTCGAGCATTGCCCAGCCATTATCTTCAAAGCGTTCCAAAACAAATCTATTCAACGACCATTCCTCGCATCCGCAGATTTTCTAACGCACACAGTGTACCACCAAGAGCAAAAGAACCTGTCCTCGAGCAGTAGTGTTCGTAAAAAATATGCGCCGCCTGGCTGCTGAACACGATGAGCGTGTCCGGGTGACTTTCGGTTAAACTCCATGACATCCGCTCCAAGCATTCAGGGCCCGACCATCACACTTCTGGAGCAGAGGTTATTGCGTCGAACAGCGAAACCCACTGTAACTTTAGCTCGTCTGAGAGTGTCTTTTGTACACGGTCAAAGCCGCGTTGAAATTCTCTTGCTAAAGTCACCTTCCAGCCCAACTCGAGCGTGTAATCGTTGGCCCTTGCAAAAGCTTCCATCTGATCAACGATAGGTTTCGCCGCGTCATAGCTGTAATCAAAATCATCGTCAGTTTTCTTTCTTCGGTAGAGCTTGGCAAATGTTCGTGCCAGTGGCTCTTTTGGCATCAGGTCTTCAATCTCAAACGCCCCTGAGCCGATGAACTTGTCGATTGTTAGGACCTTTTCAGGTTCATTTTTGTACAATTCTTTTCTTAGCTGCCCCGCCTTTTCCATTCCTGCCTTGTCGGAGTCTAAAACGACAAAAGGAAGATCATTGTCACGACCCAACAGAATTTTTATCACCGGCGACATCCCCCGCACACCGCCGGTAGGAATGAACACAATCTCTTGATTGTTTCGGTATTTGCCTTCGCTCAGTACGAACTTTTTGATGAGTTGCAAATAAATTTGGTCCGAGGGCCCTTCAAGTAGCACAGGCTGGCAGCCAAGCAAAAGCGTGTCCGAAACGGAGATACCTATAGCCGCATGAATCGGATAGATTGACTTTTCGGCAATACGCTCGTTACTGCGTAGGTCTGAGGAGACGACTGAGCGTCCGTCATCGCCCACGTACATGGCTTTGATGTTGCTCAAACTGTTGGCATCAACGAGGAACGGCGAGTGCGTCGTGTAGAGGAGTTGATTCTCTTGTGCAAGCGAGTTAAAAAAGCGGATCAAATCCATTTGGGCGATTGGGTGGAGTGAGAGTCCGGGCTCGTCGAGGAGCAGGATGCAGTTAGAATGTGAGTCTTTGCTTTCAACGAGGAAGGTCAGGAAAAAGCTGAAGAACCATTGTAAACCTCGGCTTCTTCCCTCGAGTTCGATCTCCTCGGCTCGCTTGTCGTCACTCACCCAGATTCTAAAATGGTTGCCGTCAGCCTGAAATCTAAAAATGTAATTTCCTTGTTTCCACCAGGCTGCGAAGTCACCCGTCAATTTCGTTGAAGCTGAACGCAACAGAACTTCTCTTTCCTTTTTCTGTTTACTTTCTTTTTCGATGTCAACGTCGTCTGGCTCCTGTATTTCCTCGCTGACTTTTTGATTGTACTGATTGATCGTTATAACCTTGCGCGGCAAGTCTTCTTTACCTAACTCGAGGATTTCTTTGGGCGACAGTTTTACAAATTCAAATAGGACTTTCAGGCTTCTGGCTTTTGCCCGCTCCCTTTCGCCCAAATCCTTTCGCTCAAAGTTGTCGATGACGTGGGGCAAGTAGATTTCAGAATCCAGATTCCCGTAGTCCGAATAATAGACAAAGGTTGGAAGATTCTTGCGAATAATTTCTTCACTAGCAGTGTTGACAGAAACACCCTCTGAACCAAATGCGACTAAATATTGATCGATTTTTGTGAAAACATGCGTTTGAAAAAATTCATTGATATTCACTTTCCGCTTGAAACTACCTTCAAGAAACGCTTGAACGCTCGCCCTAACCCCTTTGACATCTTCGGAGCTAAGTTGTTTACGTTCGGCCAGTGAGGCTTCAAATTCTGCGAGCTGTGTCAATAGTTTTTGATTGGAGTCCGTAGTTTCTTTCCCATATGTCGTTGAGTCTACATAAGCTGTTCTTGCGTCTGTGAAGACGCTTCGCAGATCACTTGAGTCGAGTGTCTCGAGCTTTGAGTATGGGAAGCTGTAAACATAAGAGCCGTTGTACTGTCGTCCAACCTTCACATGTCTGACGATGCTTGCGTTCCACCCGGTAGCGTTCGCTAGATCAGATGCAGTACGGTCATCAAAGTCAAAAATTGCCTCGATGAAAAGTTCATTCCCTTTTGTTGCTTTATAATCAACATACTTTTTCCGTGGGTAATCAGCGAGGGGAATGATGGGTTCATCGTTCGCCGGATTGAGTTTCCAGAGACCGATTAAGACATTGGTCTTGCCAGCTTCATTTGTTCCGACAAAACAGGTTGTTTCTTCAGCATCAAGCCAGCCAGAATCTTCTACAGAACGAAAGTTCGTTACTCTAAATTTTTTTAGTTGTGCAAACATGGGTTAGTTTAAGTGTTGCTAAGACGCGGCAGCGTAAATTTTTTACACAACATGAGGTAGTTGTAGTGACAGAGAAAACTACAACCCTCACAGTAGGAAGGGTAGTCGCATCAATAATTATTTCACGAGCTAACATATCGTGAAACTCCTCACTAACACATCACAATGTACCCCCTCGAGCCACCCCCCTTGTGCCACTCATCCAACGCACATAAAATAAATCGGGAAACGTCTGTTTCCCGACTTTTATGGTAGTATCTTCTCATGAATGAACTCGAAAAATACCTCGGTCAGCCCGGGCTTCAGGCTAGAAGTTGGGCAGCTCTTAGCGAAGAAGATTTACGGCGCAGGGCGATGATTGCAGCCAACACCAGGGATACACAGGAACTCTGGGAACTCACCAAAGCGTTTGTCTTCCTACATGGCAGAAAAGGTGGCAAAGGCAGTGAGGATAGCCTCGAGGTTTATCAGCGCAACATCGTTGAACTCATTGAAGCCTGGCAAGGCGAGAATTTGCTGCGGCCCTCGAGGGATGCCGGTGTGATGTACGTGCGCGACTTAGAAAGTTTGCCGAGTGCTGTGACGGGTAAGCCGTTGACCTATTCAACCGTGAAAGTGAAAATTGCTTCGGGCCGAACACTTTACAAAGCCTTGCGCTGGGCTAAGGCTACTGAAGCCAATCCTTTTGCCGATGTGTCGCCTGCACCTGACCCAACGCCTGATTGGGAAAAGCGTAAACCCTATAGCACTGAAGATATTGACAAATTGCTCGAGCACGCTGATCCTGTGCTCAGTGTCATGGTGCTACTGGGGGGTCATGCAGGCTTTCGTATCAGTGAGATGTGTCAGTTGGAATGGTCGGATATCAATTGGGCTCGAGCCTCCATAAACGTTGTGGGTAAGGGCAATAAAAAAGCCAGTGTGATTATGTCGGAGCGGCTCGAGGCTGCCTTGCTCGAGCTTCGCAAACATGCCGATACCAGAAAACGCTTTAAGCGCAGTAAGCAGCATGTTCTACCCTGGAACAGTGACCATGCCAGAAGGTATTTTCGGAAGCTCTGTGCTACGGCGGGGGTGGTCTATGACGAAAAAGCTGTTCATGGACTGCGGCATGGGGCGGGGACGCGTTACTATGCTCAGACCAAAGATTTAGGCAGGGTGGCTGCGCATCTTCGGCATGAGAATATTCAGACCACTCGCGTTTATGCCAAGCTCTCGGAGGTGGCGGCTAAAGAGGATCTTAGGGGGTGGTAGGAAAACCAGACGACGTTCTGTCTAGCCAATATCGTCCATAATAGCCTTCTATGGCTACTACGGTAAGAATCACTATCAATGACGACCTCGGGCGCGTCCTCGAGACTCTCAAAGGAGACTACCCTACGCTCGATTATTCTGAATTGTTCAAACTTGGACTGTCAGAGCTCTATCACAAATCAGGACAGGCGGCGCGTGAGCGGTGGTTGGAACAGTTACCCAGTCTCGAGCTAACAAAAAAAGAATCTGAAGAGCTTAAAAAGACCTTAGCAGACGCGAATACGCAGCATCGTTTGGGTAAGGCGAAGCCCAGGTCAGTGAAAAGCATCATGGACGCAGCCTTAGCGGATTAGCACATTGTGTTTTCTCTAATACCGCAACCAAAATTCTCTCGCAAGCTTAAACGCTTACTTAGAAAAACACCAGGCTTAGCAAAGCCCGTGCAACAGACCTTAACGCTGTTAGCCGAAAACCCCACCGCACCTAAGTTGAAAACGCATAAAGTCACGATTGAGGGTGAGCGGGTATTGAGCTCGAGCGTTACAGGTGACCTTCGCATCATCTGGCGGTTTCGAGAGACAGACCTCGAGATGATTGACCTACTCGACATTGGTGGGCATGAGGGTAGCAACAAGGTCTACCGCTGACTATCTTCTTCCCTATTACAGAAGTTCACAAAAGAAAGCCAACGTGATTTATCCGTTGGATGAATTTTGTGGTGAACGAAGTGAACTGCTTGCGGTGCGATTTGCAGTATACTAAGATGTGTCTGTGGCTAGAGCTTATCAACACAAGAATACGGCGGTGTTTTTGCTGAACTACCACTTTGTCTTTTGCCCAAAGCGTAGGCGTAAGGTGCTTCTCGGAAAGTTGAGAGACAGGCTAGAAACCTTGCTCAGAGAAAAGACAAAAGCATTAGACTGGGAGATTATCGCACTTGAAATCATGCTAGACCATGTACACCTGTTCATAGGCGTTGACCCCGAAGTAGCACCGAACCAAATCATGCACGCACTCAAAGGCTACACCTCACGAATTCTAAGGCAAGAATTTCCAGACCTGTTGACCCTCCCTTCGCTATGGACAAGAAGGTATTTTGTTTCGACGGCTGGCAATGTTAGTAGCACGACAATAGAGAAATACATTGCTACTCAGAAAACGAGAGACTGATGTTAAAGGCATTTAAGTACAAGCTCAATCCTACAAAGATTCAAACCAAACAGCTTGACCACACATTGTTCCTTTGCAGGCAACTCTATAACGCTGCGCTACAAGAGCGTATTGGAGCTTATAAAAAGTCTGCGGTAAGTATTAGCAGGTTTCAACAAGATAAATACCTCCCTGAGATTAAAGAAGCGTTGCCTGAATACAATGGCGTTCACAGCCAAGTGCTGCAAGATGTGTTGAAGCGGTTGGATAAAGCCTATCAAGGATTCTTTCGTAGAGTGAAGGCGGGTGCTAAACCAGGCTTTCCAAGGTTTCAGGGGCGCAACCGCTTTGATAGCTTTTGCTACCCGCAGTACAAAACCAAGCCAAACGAGAAGCATGTGTACTTGCCAAAGATTGGGAATGTTCGTCTTCGTTTGTCGCGTCCAGTTGAGGGCAACATCAAAACTGCTACGGTTAAGCGTGAGGCTGATGGCTGGTATGTCGTCTTGGTTTGTGAAGTTGACATCAAGCCGTTGCCAACGACAGGCAACACGATGGGCATAGACTTTGGTTTAACAGACATTGTAGCGACCAGTGACGGCGAGCTAATCGCAGCCCCTCAGTATTTCAGCAAAGCACAGAAAGCACTTGCTAAAGCACAACGACGTTTAGCCAGGAGAAAGCGTGGCAGTAAGAACCGTGAAGAGGCGCGAACACAGGTTGCTAAGTTGCATCAGAAAATAGCCAGGCAACGTGCAGACTTTTTGCATAAACTTTCTACTCGTTTTGTTAAAGAAAACGATGTCATTGTGTACGAAGACCTAAATTTCAAAGGACTGGCAAGCGGAATGCTGGCTAAGTCTTTCCAGGATGTTGCCCTCGGAGCATTCACCCACATGCTCGTCTATAAGGCAGAATGTGCCGATAGACAAGCCGTGAAAGTATCCCCAAACTACACGAGTCAAGATTGCAGCGTGTGCGGTCACAGAGAAAAACATCCTTTGTGGGTGAGAGAATTCACCTGCAAGGGATGCGGTGTCAAACACCACCGTGATACCAACGCTTCAATGAATATAAAAAACAAGTGGGTTCGGTCAGAACCTTTGGACGCTAACGTAGTGGTTGTGAACACAGGCGTAGTCCAAGAATCCCACGCGCTTTAGCCGTGGGAGTGTCAAACGGTCATACCGACTGACGCGCTTAAACTCTTCGATTTGCCACGTCGAGGTGACAAGGTAATAGTCGCCTTCAATCCAGAGGTCTAGAATTTGAGAGGCGAAACCTTCGGGGGAAACAAAGGCAGCAATCAAAACATTGGTGTCAAGAACAACCCGCATGAATTACTTTTGGGTTTGGCGATGCTCTTGAACAGCTCCGCTAATCTCGTCAAGAATGACATCGGGGTTTTCGCCCTTGTTACGCTCTCTTACCCTCGTGAGGGTACTGAGAAAATCTTTTGAAAACCGCTCACGACCCTGCTCCCGCTTCTCGAACTCTTCAAGCTCTTTGAGAAGTTTGGGCAACACAGCATCATCCATGCTCGAGATGCGCTTTTGGATTTCTTCACGTAAACTCATAGTGTATAAGATACGCGCAACGGAGTCCTGTTTCAAGTCAATTGGCACCAAACCTGAAACTGCTTAGGTTGGAAAAGGCTCGAGCACGTGAGTTCTCTCCCCTATTTATCGTAGGCATAAAAAATACACCTGCGTTGTCCCAAGCGTGGTTGGGTCAGTGCAGCGTATAGGACATCGGCATGGTGCTAGGCTCGAGCGTGGTTTTACACGCTCGAGTCCCTAAAACGCTAGGCAGAGCTGGGCGTTTGATAGCGTGGTTGTGAGGGATTTCACAACATTGTGCTCGTGAATTCTTTGTCATGGGAATTTCGGGGGTCCAGTTAATCAGGAATCACTAAATTTTTTGAAAACTCTGATGCGGTTATTCTGTCAAGTAAAAGATCTTGAGTTGAATTATTAATGCGTTCAAGTAAAGGCATCATTACATACTGTGAGCTTGTATGCGGAACTACCCCATATTCGCTCGAAACCCTTAATGCTGTTTCGGACTCTCCCATCTTCTTTAAGCCATAAATCATTTTCACGGAAGAAATAGTCGGCAACCAATAATCAACGTTTCCATATTTTATTTTTAATTGATTGCGACGCATTTTGCCACCACCAATGTCAGCTTGTGTGAAATGATAATTTGGTATTTTGTCGAGATCCAAACTGCGACAGATCAGTTCAGCGATGTAAGGAGGGGGTAGTAGAACTCCATTAACCGAGTTACGATAACCAGCAAATATTATTGCCCTGGTTGCAGGTTGGAGTTCTGCAAAACCTAAGCCGCTGGGGGCAAGTGCGAAGAACGCAGCCGCCGACGGATACCAACGTGTCAATCTTTGAATTAAACCTTTACGTGAAGCGATTGGGATGCTATCTACTTCGCAAAAGATTCGATTCAACTCGTCTACATAAACTTGCGGATTTAGCCCAGGACTCTGTAAACTTAAAGATAGTTCTAAGCCTAAACCCGCTTTTCTAATTCTCAAATCATACCATTGACTTGTAGAAACTTTAGAACTAATCTTCTCTAAGGCCACAAGTGCTAGTGAAGTCTGCCCCAACCATAGATTAGCTGTACCTGTAATTAGGTGTCCGATGGTACTGAGATACAGATATCCGTCATCCGAGGCATCACGCCAGATTTTCACAGCATTATGAAGTAGGTCATCTCTTTGCTTCTGTGTTTGACTACTAACTGGTAGGGACCCGACTTTCACTAAGTTGCCAACAGATTGGATGATCCAGCCTCTTGGATCACCGCTAAAATCTTGATCAGCTCCTTCCTTACCGTCATCTAAACCCATTAGGCAACTAAACCGACTTACCGAATTTCTAACTAATCTCTTACTTCTAGGTCCCACTTCACACTCGAGCTGTGTTAACAGCTCGAGTGAAACTTCATTATGACCTAGATCAAATAGAAACTCTGCAAAAACTCTCTCCTGGAATGCAACACTTACTTTCGCTCGACTAGGATTTTTTCTTTCCGACTTAATTGTTTCTATGGCATCAACCAAACCACCTGATTTTGCATTTATAGTTACGAGTAAACTCTGACATTTTGATAAGAGAAAGTCCGCACCAACTTTTTTTATCCAGAAAATTGCGAGTGAACACTCTTCAGCTGCCTGCTGAACATTTGAAGTATCGAAGTAGACCATAGCAACTGCTGAACGTAACGATGCTTCCACCTCACAGACAAACGGTGTTCTTTCAAGTGCGCTTATCTTTGAAATGTACCCATTAAGCATGGGTAGATATTGATGAGCCAAAAGATTGAACCCATCTTTTGCAGTATCAACTAGGGCTACTTGTCTATAAACATCGAACGAAATAGCATATGCTTCAACTAAAAACTCTCCTGAGAATAGACACTTATTCGTCAGCGTATCACGCACATCTTTTAGATCGGCCCAATGTGCAACGCACATTTGTCTACAAAATGACCATTGCGTCTGATCTCGACTAAGATATTTGAGGATTTCATCTGGTGACGAACCATGACTTAACTCAGCGTAATACCATGAATGAAATTCCTTTGGGTTACAAAGGTCAAAATCTATTATTTTCACCTACCGTTTTTGCGACAACAGGTGCTTTGAGTCCCTCCCCAGTTTCATCTTTGATAGAGCAGCATCCAGCCATTTTATTCATGTCAGGTCTCTCAATAAAAGGAGCTAATGCAAACGAAAGCCCCACAATACCAAAAATGCCAACCAATACCGCAATCTTTACTTTCATAGTTCCTCCAAACTTCTAGCTGTATCATTATTGTATCCACTGAAGATAGAGAAAATCAAGCGCATCTTTTGCTTCTAGAATTTCAATTTCTGTGAAAGGGAATGTGATGTCCAACACTTCAAAAGTTTCCCGAGTTGTGCGAGTGTTGCCCAGCGACATAGCCTCCTCAAATACGCGAATTAAAGCAGGATCGTCATTTAGTCGCTTAGCAGTAGTTAAAGCTGCAATCCAGGCAATGACGTACTCGACCGTGTAAAACGGGGATGAAATAACTGAATTTCGTTGCCACCCTCTATGGCGAAATTTCTCGAAACCAGTCCAGTCAACAAGGGAGTTACTGCTAAATTTGGCAAACTGTGGGCCAAAGTCATTTTTTACAAGGTTGCTTTTTGTGTAAACCCAATGTTCAAATTGCTCAAAATTCGAGATGGTCTCGAAGATTTCAAGAATATTGTTTAGCATACCAAAACGAAGTGCCACCCTCTCCGAATCAGATACGAGCGATGAATTAATTAGTGCCTGTGTCGCGACAATTTGAAACGTGTACGCAATAAATTCGTTCACCTCTTTGGGACCGCTTTTCTCAAAGCATAGCTTGCCGGGGCCAAGGGTTATGTGATGCATTGCGTGACCAAATTCATGAAACAATGCCCTAAAACCATCCAGTGCCCCAGTACAGTTTGTTAAGAGTAAGGGTTCGTCTGTTTGTGTGAGGCAGGTAACGAAGTTGGCAGTACCTTTTTTGGGACGATTCATTATATCAATATGTTGCTTACGAATCATGTCTTCCACTGCTGAACCATACTTCGGGGATATTTCGGAAAAAGCATTCTTTGTTATTTCTAAGTACTCAGCCTCTGTAAATTGTCTTGGGGGTTCATTCTCAAAAGACACATCCAAATTCCAGGGACGAACTGGAACGCTAATACCCAGTTTGTTTGCTTTGAGTTCTAAAAGCTTTCTCTTTGCACCCTCGAATTTTTCATTAATGCTATGAATTAAATGTAGGCTAATTTCAGGTGTATAGTCTACCCTACGCTTTTCAGCCCAAACAAATTGAGGGTACGATTGGAAACCTAACACTTTCGACTTTGTGTTTCTTAGTTGGACAAGCTCATAAAACAGATGGTCTAACTCGTCAGATCCCTTAAAAACTCTGTTTTCAATCTCGAGCCACAACGCGAACCTTTCATCTATATTACGAATAAATTTCAAACGGTTGCGGGCGCGAAGGATAGTTTCTCCATCCTCCAACGTACGCGTAGCAAGGGTTTTCTTGAAGTTTTGTGCTAGTTTTTGCTCTTCCTTTTCCATATTTGAAGACTTTTCAGAAGATGTTTTAGCATCGAGTCGCAACCGGTCGACTATTCGTTTTAAGCGAGGGCTTGATGGTGACCAATTGCCAGATTTTTCGGCAAGCTTTGACCAAATGTTATTGAGTCTAGGAAGGTCATTCTGTAGGAAAGAATTGTAGCGATTTTCGGCCAATTGGTCGGTCATGTTTATTTCATAACACCAATCAAGAGAAATATATAAGTCATTCACTTTCTGACCAACTGTGCTCCAATCTTGCAACCACTGTTCTGAAACCTCGCGTCCTAAAAGTTCCTCAAGTTGCACAACCAATTCGTTCGCAGTATACAATTCTGATAGTTCACGTAGTCCCGACATGAAAAGGATACTAACACTTTCACCTACGATAATCGTCCTCGTTTTTGCTATTGTCCATGCTGTCCTTGTATTCCGTTACGACTTTTCTACCTGGTACGGAGGTGGCTTCGGAATGTTTTCTACTGTTGATGCACCATCAACTAGGTATTTGACCGTTATCGCAACAACGGGAAACAAGAGAAATAATGTTGATTTACTTGACTACAATGAGGAGTTGAGAAAAATTTATGTTTTCCCAAGCGAAGATCGAATCAGGGCATTCTTGTCCATCTTATGCAATCAGCAGTCAAACAATACGATCTTATTAGCCACGCTAGAAAAAATTGAGTTTAATAGTGATACCATCACACTCGAAAAGATTCCAAGCAAAGAGGTAGGCTTTGTTTGCACAAGATAGCCAATTAAACAACGCGGGACGACAGCTCGATATATTTGCCTTACTCGTTTTGATAACGTTTTGGAGCGAAAACTCAGTCCAGCAGTATTTTTTTGTACCCTTTTCAACAATTGTAGGACTTGCTTTAATTTTTCCCAAGCTGCGACTCAATTTTCTGTATTGGACTGCAATCACTTCAATTAATGGATTGGGACTAGGTTTGCTATGGATGTGGGAAGGGAACGGAATGTTCCTGTTTTTCTACGTTTCCTTAATGTTTACACTTTCGCTTACTGACAACAAGGAGACGCTTCGGCACCTGAAATTAAACTCACGGTTAATTATTGGATTAGTTTTCTTTTTTGCTTCTTTTTGGAAACTTTTCTCACCAGACTTTACTTCTGGTGATTTTATGGAGTATTACTTAATTACCGATGGAAGAATTTCACCCGTCACTACCTGGCTAACCCCTCTAGACCTCGAGGATGTACGACACAATCAAGAACAATTTGGAAAACTTAAATCACACAGTGTAAAACTCAGGTCAAATGCGGAAGTTAGGGTGCTTGCACGCTTTCTGACTGCCGCAACTCTTTTAGTTGAGGTAGCCGTGGCGGTTACCTTTCTTCTTCCTACAGGTGCACTCTTGCGCGATATTACACTTAGTGCATTTATTGTTAGTTGCTACCTCATCATCACCGTGCCACCATTTGGAATGATTTTATCGTGTTTGGGCTTTGCTCAGTCTACAAACAGCAATTATCGGATGTTTTACCAAGTTACGTGTGTTTTGATGCCGCTTATCATGTATCGGTATTACTTCAGTCTGTAACGTCACACTACAACATAAACACAAGTATTTCATCCAATTCTCATAATTTGTCGGACTCTTGTCGTTTCAATAGTAGAAATTATTGTTAACGTAGATTTATTAGATGTCATACGAAAAACAAACCTAAGTCCCACAACCCCTACCCACGTTAAAGACAATCGTTGAGAGGAGACACACATGAACACAGGAAACCACCACCTTGGCAAAGGGAGCAACCATGTTCCAAGCCACTAAAGCCCACGACACCTTCATCATTAACCACAGCAACGATACTTCAGAAACACACGAGAGTTACGAAGCCGACTCGAGCTCTCTGGCCTACACCCTCACCTATTTGTTTTTTCGAGACCAGGACGGGGAAGCACTGGCAGACGTGAAAGCCTCTGAACTCTACGAAGCTATCGCCCCGCATCTCCCCTATCAGGAGTCCTTTGACCTCGAGGACAGCAGTCTCGAGCGCATCATCAATCTTGCCATCTGTCAACGCGCGAAAGAGTTTTTTGAGGAGGTTTGTGGGCAGAAACTTTATATCGAAGAACTCTATTCACTCCACAACGTTTTTAGTTCAGCACCAAATACCCAGTCTTGAGTAACCTACACAAGAGTGTTAAGGTTAGACAAAGGAGTCAAGCTATGAACCGTTAACTACGCAGGACGTAGCCCCACAACCTATATAAAGCGAACATCCCAGTTGCTTCAACAACTGAGATGCACTGAGTTTGAAATTCTCACAAGTTAACTAACGTGAGTATACAGACTCGGAAGGCCCCTCGTCAACTCTTTGAGAGGAGACTCCGGTGTTAGACCCGAGCCGAGCTACGGGAGAACTCCCGTCCAGGACGCTAAACGTCCCATTTTCATTACACAATTATGACAAATTTAACACTTTGCCTTTGAGTCGGCAGCAGACCCTAAGCGTGATTGTTGAGGGTTTTGTGCAGCGCAGTGGCACGCTGGCAGCCCAGAGATGGCTCGAGCAACAACTTAATATTTCCCCAAAACACCCACCTTATACAGATGACCCACCCGCGCACGACGCTTTAAGCTTGAGCAACCACTTTGTTAGCACACGCCTCGAGAGTGAACCCACTCAAGTCCACAACGAGCATCTACGCTTCAAGTTACGACCCCTCCCAGACACGCTCAGCGGTTCAGAAACAGCTTTGGATGACAAACTGCTAGATGAACTTGTTACGGAGAGGGTAGAGGGCATAGAAACGCTCACAGCATGTCTGGACGGTCTCCGCGCTCAGCTCTCCCCTACCGCTTTTCGCTTGTTTGTATGTTTGTGGGCTACCGCGGAACAGGTTATTCAAACCCGAAGCTATTCCCCTCACGTCAGTCATGTCACGTTTTTTTGTCCCCAAGATATTGTGGTGAAGGTCTTAGGTGTGGTGAGGAGTACGGTATGGCGCGCCATTCAGGAGTTGATCCGACAGAGACTACTGGATGCTCGGGAATGGAAAACAGACTTCAAGGGCAGCACACGTAATGGCGGCTATCTTTGGAAAGTCAAGATGGATCCGCTCGCCCCTACTCAACCTAAGCTTCAACTCGACGAATTTAAGTTTCCCTGGCGGGATTTAGAAAAGGATGTTGCTCAGGGTCGAACGGCTTACAACATCATGAACGACCATCGTCTTGTAAACGACCATCGCAGTGTAAAGGAGCATGGCATGAAAGATAAAGGTGAAGGTAAAGATAAGAATAATAGAGTAAAAGACACATTGCATCAGTCACTAGACCAAGAGGGTAGTCAGCAGGATATTAACCTCATTCTAGACTGGGCGTTACCGCCTAAACCAATGAATAAACCCCCGTTATCTTTAGAGTCTTTGACTGATGCAGCACCAGAATCTCAGCGTGTTTATAGTCTCGAAACCATCCTGGATTTGTCGGGTGCTCCTAAAACTGAGCGTAATGAGATGGTGGATTTGACTGCCAGGGCTATTGGGAAATGCTTAAACGACACGGGTGTTACCTCACTCATGTTTTACCGCAAGCTTCTTTGGAACCTGTTGAGGCAGTATGACCAAGGCAATGACTGGTTTTTTGAGCTTTATACCCTAGCTAGCAGGGCTCGAGTGGACTGTGACGAGCGGTTTGCTCGGAAGCCGGGGGCTTTATTGGTCTCTCGGCTTAAGCACTGGCATCGTTGGGGGGAGATTGAGCAAACGTTGCCTTCTCGGGTGGCTAGTGGGGGGTTGAGGGCGTAAACCTACCACTATTTTGAAAAAAGCAGTTCCTCAAGTTCTCGGAGCAACACATCAATTCGCTGTTGCTTTGCAGGTTCGTTATTGACCGATTTCTTGAGACCTCGGGTAATTTTAGAAATACGTACAGACAAGTCTGGATTTACTTTGACGTTTCGCACCTTTGGTTTGAGCCTTTTCCGTAGTTCCACAACAGATAGTCCCTCTTGTAAAACCTCTTGTGTCAATTGTTGCCGTTGTTTTTCGTCTTTAGTGTTTTTAAGGATAATTGCTTTTGTGTAATCCAATGTCCCTGCTCTTAGGAGGCTAAGTAAATCTATTGGAAGCTTCAACAATGGCAAACGGTTCTGGATAAACGAGTACCAAGACATTCGACCATTCGCCTCAAAAAGATCAAAAATTGTTTGGAATTCAGAGTTAGGCATAACGTTATGCCTAACTTCACCAAGGTCATTTTTCATACGATAAAGCGTGGTCACAACCTCAGATTTGGACTGGCCCAATTTCACCGACAGAATCTCCAAGTACGCATCGGTTTCCTCGAGTGGATTTAAGTCTTCTCGCTGCAAGTTTTCCTGAAGGGCAACTTCAATAGCCTCAGCATCTGACATATGTTTCACTCGAGCTGGAACTGTTGTTAAACCTAACTTCGTAGCTACACGCCAACGACGTTCACCTGCAACAATCTCATAACCATCACCTGATGGACGCAGAAGTAACGGTGTTAGTATCCCTTTCTCTTTTACAGACTTCTCGAGCGAATGAAGCCGCTCATCATCAAAGTAGTAACGTGGTTGGTTTTTTAACGGTCTCAGGCGTGACACTGGCAGATACTCTAATGTTCCCTTATCCATTTCCCCTACACGGTTTACAGCTTCTACATCACCCTTCACCTGGTCAAGCAGATTCAAACGACGATTCTTAGACATCTTGAACTCCTAAGCCTAAATTCTTGAAAACGAATTTCGCAACATCTACCAATTCTGTTGTTACTGCACCTGCTGGAAATAAATGCGGGACTGGCGTGCCGTCACTCGTAGCTTGCATGTAAGGACTTATCCGTAGGTGTAATGGAGGAGATACTGGATGCGAGGCAGTCGTCTCGAGAGCCTCGAGGTAAATCTTTGCCTCACTAACTGTTGGGTCAAATCGTGTCGGTACATAGCAACTTACACGAATTTGCGGGTTAAGGTCACGGTGCATTTCAAGGAGACGACTTACATTTTTCATACCCTTGATACCTTTATTTTCAGTGGCGACAGGAACAATAAGTTTATCCGCAACTCGGAGCATAACCAAAAGTAAGTTAGTAATACTGGGTGGAACATCAAGCAAAATTAAATCGTAAGACGCAAGTGGTAATCGTTCGCGCAAGTCAGTACGTTCCAACTTGTCAATTTCAATCTCTTGACTCGCAAAATCTACGTTAAGCGAGGCTGGAATCAAATCGAGACCGAACACAGACTTTACGAATGGTAAGGATTGCCGCTGCACTACAAATGGGTAAATTGTTTCCTCAAGAGGAACATCGCCTTTTATACCTAGCCAAGATGTTAGATTTGCCTGGCTATCCAAATCAATAAGAAGAACGCGTAACCCCCAAAGCGCAGCCAGATAGCCTAAGTCACGACTAAGTGTTGTTTTCCCTGCACCACCGGCCTGATTGTAGAGTCCAGCAATAACACAACCCGTGGGAGCAGATTGTAAACGAACAAGATCACGTAAACTTTCAAAAGTTCTAGGACTCAATATTGTTGCACGTGGCTCAAACAACCAGTCGCGCCCATGTTTTTCAGCCCCCTGTATTCGACCCTCTGTTGCCAGTTGACGAATCCGCCGTGCCGTATAACCTTGTTGTGCTGCAAACTCTTCCGCAGTAATTAAAGTCGACATAATTTAATGTTAACAGATTTCCGCATGCGGAAACAAGGCTAATATCCATTCTCGTCAAGTTAGAAAAATTAGAATCCGTGAAACATTCAGATCTTTTCCCGTGAAACATTATCTGAGATTCTAGAGTAGTTAAACGAGATACAAAAGAGTCAAATAAACAGCGAGAAACCGTGTCTAGTACGCAAAACAATAAAACTAGGAGAAAGGTAGTAAAATAACTAAGGGTACTCTTATTTATGTCAAGAACAAAACATAGTTCACAGCAATCGTTAAAAGTTTTGCAGGCTCTCATGTTACGTGACGGACTTTATGGACGGCATCTTGCTAAAAGTCTTGGTATCAATGAAAAGACCATTTATGGCATTCTCAAAAGACTCGAAGCAGACGAATTTGTTGAAGCGTATTGGGATGTGCCTGGAGTTAACAAGCCACGGCTAGCATCCCCACCCCGCTACCTCGAGGATGAAGAGACAAAAGAGGTGAGTATGAAAAAAGGCGCACCACAACGACGCTATAAACTAACATTAAGAGGTGCAACGTTCACCCGAGATTTACACAAGACATTTGGAAAAGGTAAACGAAAATGACGCTTTGCAGTCCCAAACACTAGAGAGCGATACTCTGACCTATGGCAATGACTCCAAGCCACTATCAAGAAGCCATCCTCCGTTTTGTTGAAACAGGACAGGGAAATGGTGTCGTCGAAGCTACCGCAGGGAGTGGCAAAACAACCACGCTCGTTGAGGTTGCTAAACGTATTACTGAGAATGTTGACGCGCTATTTCTAGCCTTCAATAAATCGGCAGCGCAGCAGTAGCAAGCAAAACTACCCCAACACATCAAGGCTGCCACCATTCATAGCCGTGGTCAATGGGTCTTAGGTTGGCGACTACACAAACGTGGCATGCAAATGACAGTGAATAAACAGAAATACCGAACACTTGTAAAAGAGGTGGTAGGGGAGATAGTACAAGGTTACGCCGTGCCTGAGAAAGTGAAGTTGCAGGCAGTGGAGTATCTTCTTGATTTACTCGAGTACAGTCGTCAAACGCTCCACCAAGGTTCACTCACGGAATTGTCTACACGCTTTACACTGCGACCTCCTGAAGATAAAACACTGCTTCAAGACTTGCACGACATGCACCCAAAACTTATAGAACGAGGACTCGAGCAAACCTTGCATGGGCAGGTAGATTTCACCGACATGCTCTATGGACCTGTTGTCAAAACAATGGCGGTGTTTAAGCGGTTTCAATTCGTGTGTGTAGATGAGGCACAAGACCTCTCACCCTTGCAACTTTCATTTGTTTTGCGTCTCGTGAGCAAAGATGGGCGACTGCTTTTCGTTGGGGATAAGCGACAATCTATTTACGGATTTGCAGGGGCGGATCCACGCTCACTCGAGCGAATCATCGAAAGAACCAAAGCGACAGTGTTGCCACTGAGCGTAACTTACCGATGTCCCGTAAGCCATGTTGCATTGGCGAAGCGATTTTCACCCGAGATTCAAGCAGCACCAGGGGCGAAACAAGGTGAAGTGTGGCGTATTGCTGATACACGGCTTGTCAGTCTAGTGCAATCAGGTGATTTGATTCTGTGTCGGAACAATGCACCACTTGTGGATGCAGCTTTGAATTTATTGCAACAAGGTAAACCTGCGGTTGTTTTGGGGCGTGACCTTGAAGCTGTTCTACTGTGTGATGCCACAGAGTTATTTGCTTCATCCCTCGAGGATTGTGAAGAGAAAATTGTAGCTCTTCAGCAAACTGAGACGGTTCGGCTCGAAAAAATTGGTGATGTGGAGTTAGCAGAAAGGCTGTTAGCACGTAGACTGGACGAGCTTCAGGCCCTCGAGGCGATTGTGCGTCAGGCGGGGCAACAAGGTATTACTACACTCACTGAACTCACCGCCTTTATTAGGTCACTTTTTACAGAGGAAAACCGACCCATTCATCTGATGAGTGTTCACCGAGCCAAGGGGCTTGAGGCAGAGCGGGTGTTTATCTTATATCCTCATCTAATGCCGAGTTCATACGCGCGCAGCAAAGAGGATAAAGAAGGCGAAGATTGTGTGCGCTTTGTGGCATTAACTCGCGCTAAGGAAACGCTTGTGTTTGTAGAGAGTGAGGATACACCTACAGGGTGGTGGCATTGAGTCATGGTGAGAAAACAAAGTCCACAAAAAAGAAAAAAGAACGTCACAATGGTTTAGGCATAACGTTATGCCTAAGTATATTTAACAGGCACAGCCTGGCCCTTTGTGGCAGGTATAACTTCTCGATATACAGGTATCGCCACAGGGTTTGCCTTTGGAGCAATATTTACAGCAGGCGCGAATCGGTTCAATTTGCTGTACGCTTTTAGGAACGGGCTCAGGTGCCAGGGCAGCTCGAGCTGATTCACTACGCGCAATCTGTGCCTGCTGTTCCTCGAGCGTGGTACGCTCGATCCAGACACTAATGGCCTCAGTCTTCAGAGGCGTATATGAAGCACCATAAAGTTTGTAGAGATCATAGTCAGTATAAATATCCTCGGCGGCGAGGGAATAGTAGAAAGGTGTACCCACGGGTCGCTTGACGCTGAGTGGTGTCTCACCTTGATAAACCGAATCAATGTATAGATTTGCACCAGACGGGTCACTGGTAAACGAGACCTCGACTATCTCAGTAGCTGTTGTAACGGATAAGGGTGTAAGCGTAGAAGTTGCTGTCGCAGAGGAACGGTTGCCACCTGAAAAGAAGGAGGCAAATAAGCCAAAGATAATCAAGGTCAAACAGCCGCAGCCACTCGCCTCATTTTTAGTTGCCTTCTTGCGATTTGCCATTGCCTTGTATTAGTAGCACGCATGTCAGACCACGCATGGTGAAATTCTTGCCTTATGAAGTCACATGTCAAATTTTTCACGGCTTACATTATTTATGTTGCGTTATCGCCTTGCTATATTTAGTAGATGGTATTGGTTGGTGCTGTAGGTTTTGTTTGCAGTCTTTATGCTTTTTGGTTAATTGCTCAGCTTAAAACCGTGTGGCTACAACAAGTCGTGGTTGTGTGCTGTGGCTTTGGATTTGCAAGTGCTTTGTTATGTATGGGTTACGGTTTCTACTATGGCAATATCCTTCGACCAGAGACTTTTGATATACCGATGTGGATACCGAAATAACGCGAGTTCTTATTTTTCTGAAGAGGTGTTGAATCGAGAAATCTTTGCGACTTAACTATCTCCAAATTAGCAGTTCGTTTCCTGTTAACCACGCACTCGAGCCGCTATGCCAGTTACAAATGAGAGTTGTAAACGTAGGGCAGAGGTAGAAACGCTACGGGCTTTTTGGGAGCCCTGCGCTTGGCTTGTGTTGCTCGTTGTTCTACGAAAACGTCAAAGGCGCGTCCTTCAAAAACAAAGACCAGAAATCAAAACCTAGACAGCCACTCGCCGTGAGGCAGGAGGCATGACATGAAGAGCGTCATTCCTTTTGTAGAGAGTGTGCTTGGTCACGATCAGGGGGAGGGCAGAGGGAGAACGTATCAGGACCAAGACAAGGTTTTGAGTATGTTCTCACAACGTCTTGACACTTTTTTGTGACGGAGAGAAAACCTCTGGGCAGATACAAGGCTGAATCTCGAGGGGGCAAAAACAAGCCCCTAAAAAGGAAAAACAATCACTATTTTTTAGCAGTTGCCCGTGCTTGTTTTAGGAGCAGTTTAGCAATACTCTGTGCCGCACTTTTTTGTTGGGCTAACCAGGCTTCTATTTCTTGAAGTTCCTCAGCACGTGCAGAAATACGCACTTGTTTTGACTCGAGGAGTTTAGGTCTAGGGGATGTAATCACCCTGGGTTTTAAGTCTTTTGAACCGTGTAATCGTGCCATAAAGAAATGTCCCTAAAAAACGGACGACAACCGAGGGTGAGAAGCTAAGGACGATTATCGCCTAGTTGTGAGAATGTCCCACAGCAGACGAAGTCCGTTGATAATCGTATTACTGATTACCCACAAATCAGGTTGCTTACGCAAGCCTTTTTTGCTAGACTTCTTCTTAGATCGCATGGGGACACCCCCTTTCGGCTGCCGCGCTAACGGCAGCTTTTTATTTAGGAATCGTCTCGCCTTGCGTCTTTCCCTCGATTGTCATTGTCCGTGTACTCTTGCAAGTACCCTTAAAGCATAACATATAATAATTGTAATGTAAACACTTTAATAACTGCTACTTAGAGCTATTTTTTTGTTTTCTTGGTTGGGTCGGGGATATACTCGAGGAAGGCTGAAGCTCGAGATAGAAAAAACAAGCCCCTAGAAAGACAAATTATTTTTTACGTTTAGCCTTTTTTGCTACGACCTGTTCTTTGGGTTCATCGTCTACATACTCGAGTAAATCATTGGGCGTAATGTCTTTGCCTGTAAGTTCTCTAAGCGCAGTTATAATTTTATCTAAGTTGTCACTTTTAATAACTTTCTTTTCGCCTGTTTTTAGCTCATGAAGTGTGGTGTAACTCAAACCCGTCTTTTTTGCTAAAGCAAACGCAACCACAGACCCCTGTGGTTGAAGAAATTTATCAAGGCGTATTCTAATCACTCCTTAACAATATAAAGCAGACTGGGTATTCAGTCAACTTGATAATACCCGTATCAACGTTAATTAAGAATATTCACTTGACTGAATATTCAGCATACTGTATAATTAAATCAGTTAGCCAAGCACTAACCGCGCACCATGACAACTTGCCAAGCACCCCAACAAAGGGCTTAACATCACGTCAACCCTCGAGCCAGAAAGGAGGACACCTCGGGCCAACGACGCGACGGGCAACCCCTACGGCAGACTTGGCATTTATTGGAGAGTTAAAACAAAAAGCAGAGAGCTGTGTAACTTTCGACAGACACACAGCCCCCCATGTCTTCCACTATCTAAGGAGGAATTGTGAATACAGTAGCACATCACTATAAGAACGCCCTCGAGTTATTTAACAGAGACGCCAGCAGCCACGACGTAGAAACCGCCACTGCCGAGTGCGTCAGTGCCTTTGCTGCTTCAGGGCAAAAGGTCGC
>JBOFGY010000062.1:0-13162 GCA_051649365.1 Trueperaceae bacterium | reverse complement strand
CCTTCGTAATACACGTCTTGAATGTTCTGACCAGTTCATCGCCAACGCTTCTGCTTTACATAACCTGCGTGTGAAACATCGCAAACACCCGCTTCGTCGCTCAATAGCCTTCCTTCTTATTTCCGATAACGTCTAATGTAGGAGAAAGCAAAGTGGCTAATGTAACCGTACGGATTCGTGCTTGGGAAGGAGAAGAGATACAAGAAGACACAGAGTATATCGAGAACTATCGAAGTGCTCGCGATCTCGAAAAGGTCAAAGCGGTTCTCGATCTGTTCATCTCACCCTATTTTCACAATATAAAAGTGAAAAAAAGTATGGTGACAACAAAGATAGAGATCAAGGTTGAGGCAGCTGAGATAGACGAGATACTCTACGAACAAGATATTGTTCCCAAAGTCATTCTTTGTATAACGAAGCATATCCTGAAGCATAATTTTCAGGGTCCAATAGTTATCCTTCAGTAACCCTAATCCGTAAACCCTGCATAGGAGTATGCAGGTAAACCTAGTCTCACAAAGGCTAGGTTTTTATTATCAGCATTAATTGTTATTCAACAGGTATGACGAAAAGTCAAAAGACTATTGTTGTATTGTCACTGTCTTCAAGTTCGCCAAGCGTGCAGCAAGCGCGTACATTTCTCCGCGTGTCAAATCTCGAGTGGGTGGAAAAGTTTCCGGAGCTAAATCATTGGCGATGAGTGCGCCCCAGTTTTGCTCGAGACACGTCCCTACTCTGCACGCAAAGTCGTGGGTGATTTGCAAGGCCAAGTCAGGTGTCAAAGCTACAGTGTTATCAGGGTAGCCTGCTACAAGTTCAGGGCCAGTTTTTTGATCCTTAAAAAAACGCTGCGAAACATTGCTCAGCAAATATACGTAGCTGATGGCTTTCATCGTTTCATCGAGTTTAGGTTCATTGTTGTAACCACCCACAGCCAAACCACGACTTAGCATGAGGCGGTAGTCACGATAATAAGGATGATTAAACGGCCCAACAGGATTGCGGGCTTTCACTTCAGGTAGATAAGCACCGCGCGATTGAAGTGTTGTGCGAATCGTGTTGATTGCCGCTGTATCGGTTACTAACACTCTCGGGGTTTCATTTTGTGCTGCGCCGTAAGCTGCGGCTACACCCACAGCTTCGGCGAGTACCATGCCAAAAGGAACGACTCTGGCACTCGAGGCTGCAATTGCGTCGTAACCTGCGGCCTTGCCAACGACCCAAAGATTCTCAATAGTGGTTGGTACGTTCACACAAAGTTCAACACCGTAAATCTCGGGTGTGCCGTACACATAGCCATTGTCATAAGGTGTAAGCGTTTGTACGTCGAGTGGATAACCACCTGCGGCTACAGCAAACTCAGTCACTTTGTTATCTAACACATCATTGGTTGTGAGCGTACACTCTGCCTCGAGGTGCCGTGTTTCACGAATGTAGAGTTTCTCGGCAACACCGCCATAACGTGCATTTTCAAAACCAGGTAATTCTGCTTTGAGATAGTCAATGATGCGTGGTGCTTCGCGCTCGGCCCTGGCAAAGCCTTCGGCGATGCTGGCAGGGTCATAAGGATTGATGTTATAGATAAGTAGTGCATTGACTAAAATGGTGCCGTCATTCTGTTGACCTAAATTAAGTCCGCGCAACCGAATACCTTCTTCCGTGGCTTTGTATTTTGCAGGATAACCGCCAAAGTGACCCCAAGCCACGTGAGAATCCACTGCCGCGTAATCTTTACCCTTGGCACGTACGCCCTCTTGCAATTTGGGCCAGTCCACACCGTCAATTCTAAACACGAGTGTGTCTACCATTCTCGTGCCAAAGCCAACACCGCTAAAGCCAAAGGTTGACGTGGCCCCAGCAGCGGTAGCAAAATCCATATCTGCGGTGCCATCAATGATGTGTTTGCCGTAAAAGCTACGATGTCCCCTGGCATCATTAAATTGCACCCCCGAAACTGTGCTGCCCTGCGTAAGTGGCACGATGCCCGCGACCCCGAGCTTCACTTCTACACCTGCTGCGACAAGAAGTTCTTCAAATGCTCCCTCAGCTTGTTGAATATCAAAGGAGTGACCCTTACCCACCATCTGCCACCAGCGCAAAAATAAGCCTCCTTGATAGTTAACAGGCTCAGTACGCAAATCGAGTGAGTTCATTTGCCCCATCACAAAAAGTCCACCGAGTTTTGAATCAGCGGTAATGAGCACAGTTCTCGCGCCGCTTTCACCTGCGGCTACCGCCGCGCTAATGGCTTCGGGTTCACTGCCTACCACAATGACATCGTAGGTGTCTTGTGCCAAGGTAAAACTAAAAACTAGGAGAACGTAAAAGATGAAAAAATTTTGGAATAGAGGAGGGAGAATAGAGGAGGAAGGAGAAAGCCTTCTCCATTCTCCATTCTCCATTCTCCATTCTTGTTTTTGATTCTTCATAAGCTCACAGTTTAACCAACCTGAGCGCACCTACTTTACGGCTCGCGATACGGTATCGAAAGAATAAGCTCGAGAATCGCCCCTGCTGCATTGGGTTTTGCTAATGTGTGAGCTTGCTGGGTCATGGCCTCACGGCGGGAGGTGTCTTGAAAAAACGCTTTGAGTTTATAACTAAAAAGTGTGAGCGGGTCAACGCGAAAGCCGGCACCATGCTCGAGTAAAAACGTGGTATTGGCTTCTTCTTGCAGTGGATACGGGCTCACTACCGCAAAGGGGAGACCCGCGGCAAGAGCTTCACTCGTGGTAAGGCCACCAGGTTTACCGAGGAGTAAATCAGCAGCCGCCATATAACGCGGAATGTCTTTGGTAAAACCTAAAAGCTCAATGTCTACATCAGCGGTAGCAGGGTGAAGTTCACGTTTGGCAATTTCACGTTCGGCTATCGTGCGTAGTTCTTCGCTGCGTCCTAAAATCACGATAGCTTTTAGAGGGTAATGCATGGTCTCGAGCTGCCGCAATAAAGGAACGAGGGTTTTTTCCTCGAGTCCACTCGCCATAAACAGTAGAAAATCTTTGCTGTGAGGTAAACCCAAGGCGGCGCGAGCTTCTCCTTTGCTCTCGAGCTTCGCAAATCTACTGTCAATGGGAATGCCCGTAATGCTGATGCGCTCGCTATCCACACCAGACATTTGCAAATGAACCTTTACTTCTTCCGAAGCCACAAAGTAATGTGCAATCTTGGGTTGTAACCAAAGGCTGTGTGCAGAAAAATCGGTAATGACAATCGCCTGCGGAACTTTTAATCTGCGTCCTCGAGTGCTAAGAATTTCAGGAGCAATAAAGTGTGTATGAATAATCCAATCAGGTTGATACTCTACAATAGCCCTAGGCAAATAGTAAGAGATGAGCCGTGAAATTCTTGCTCGCAAACGTTCGCGCCGCGATTTGTGTTCGGTGGGTTTTTTATCTAAGTTTTTACCGAGCCAATCAATAAAATCGGGTGCGGTGCGTACCAAGTCAAAATAGGTTTGCCGGTACACGAGGCGCAAAGGCAGAGGAATATAGTCGAGCAGGTCAATGTGCTTGACCTCGAGCCCTCGTTCAATGCAGGTTGCTTCGAGAGCCCGCGCTGCTGCCACATGTCCACCGCCAATCGAAGCAGAGATAAGCAGAATGCGCTTCGGCGAGCCAGGATTGAGCGGGTAAAGGTGGCGTGGCACGGTTGAAAGTGTAGCAGGTTGCCTAAGCGTAGAGTATGAGGCTTTTGATAGACAGGATAACTAAGCAATAAGACAGGTTTGGGTAAAACTATCACATAGGTCAATATAGAGCTTTAAGCAGGTCAAAATGCTTTGGATATCTGGCTTAAATTGATTTTAAGCCGCAAGTATAGTTAGAATGCAAAGAATTTGACTCAAGGTAAAAATAATTAAATTCTTTATCAACCAAAAAGTTTTTGGTAAACTTTTCCTGCCAAACTTAGTAAATAAATAGGAGAAAAAGTTATGGCTCGGTTGAAGGAAATTTACGTAGACTTCTTTAACACTGTCCAAGAGCAAGGAGGTATACCTAAGGGTACTACCATTGTTCAGGTGGACTACTACAGACTTATCGGACGAGAATCTGAAGCTGAGAAAGAAGACCTTCGTGAAATCTTTGTGGACCTTTTGAATAAGGGAGATGCTATCATGCTTAGGATATTCGCAGATGCTCCTGTTGGAGGTTTGTGTACCATACTCAAGCTGATTATGGCTATCACAGGAGAACGTGTGGTAGTATTACAAGCTAAAGATGGAAACATCGAAGCTGTTGACTACACACTTAATTTTCTTAATCCCTAGTCAATCCTAGGTAATTAAATCCTCCGTCTCCTACGTAGGTGAAGCCCCTTGTCTAGCGACTTGGGGTTTTCTTTTTGTTACTCAAACAAAATCTTAAACATCCTTTCAAAACCAGGAGCAACGTTGGCAACTACCATGTCACCAGGCTCGAGCCGCGTATCGCCGTGTGGAAAGACTGTTGTACCATCACGCCGTATGGCCACGATAATACTTTCTTTAGGCAAGCGTGCTTCTTTGAGGGTTTTACCTGCTAAACCTGAGTGACTCTTAACCTTGACCTCAATGATTTCTTGCCCTGTCAGGTCGCGTAATCTTGTTTGCTCGCGTGCCTGTTCGTATTCACGTTCGCGCCCTAAGGCTTGTGCGTAGGCTTTGGCAAGGTCAGACTGTTGTACGAAGCCCAGTAGTTTATTGCTGGTTTGTTCGACCACGGGCATTCGCCCAATGCCAAGTTTGGACATACGCTCTAAGGCACTGCTAATCGTTTCATCGGGAAGTGCGGTGTGAAGGGTTTTTTGACACAGGTCGAAGAGTTTTGTGTCTGGGGAAAGCTGTTGTGACTCGAGCTTTTCGAGGTCAGAGAGCGTGATGATGCCAACATATTCATCAGGGCGACGCTGTTCGACGATAATAAATCCATTGTGATGCGAGGTCGCCAGCGTTTGGCGTAGTGTGTCTAAAGTATCGTCTGCGAAAAGTATGGGAACTTCTTTCGCCATGACCTCTTTGACTTTTACACTCTGCAACACGTCAGAGTGCCGAGCACGTTGAAGCTGTAAACCCTTACGTGACAAAGCAATTTGGTAGACAGACTCGGGGTGAAAAATATCGGCGATGAGACTCGAGAGCACCGACGCAATCAACAAAGGCAAAATGAGTTGGTAGCCATTGGACAGTTCAAACATTAAAATAATGCTGCTAATGGGCGCGCGTGTCGCCGAAGAAAAAACCGCCGACATGCCTACGAGCGCGAACGCGCCAGGCGTAATATTCGCACCGAGTGTGTCTAAGACTTGTCCAAACCCACCACCAAAAGCTGCGCCAATGAATAAAAGAGGTGCAAACGTTCCACCTGAACCAAACGAGGCAAGTGAAATACTCGTGGCCAGCATTTTGCCAAGAATCATCAGCAAGGTCAAACTTAAACTTGGCATGATGTCATTGAGGAAAGCTTCGGTGCCCTCGTAACTGCGTCCGAGAACTTGCGGCAGTCCTAGTCCAATAAGACCAACAAATAAACCACCAAGCGTTGGCCGTAGCCAATCAGATAGCTTGAGTCTATGGGCAATTTGCTCGCCCCAAACTTCAAAGCGAATGAGTAAAATCCCGACAAAGGCTGCGAGCACACCGAGGAGGGCGTAGTAAAAAAGTTCTATGGGATGACCAAGCGTGTAAATGTCTGGCACAGCAAAAGCTGGAGCGCGACCTAAAATGTTTCTCGAGACCGCTGAGGCTGCCACCGCACCAATCACCACGGAGGCAAAGGCGCGATTTCCAAAATTGCCCAGGATGACTTCGAGTGAAAACATTACGCCTGCAATCGGTGCGTTAAAGGCAGCAGCGTAGCCACTGGCCGTGGCAACAACAGCCAGGTTTCGCCGACGTTCATCTGTGACCTTAAACATGTCACTAAAAATTGAGGCAATAGACGCGCCCATTTGTACGACAGGCCCTTCCGTACCGAGTGAGGCACCTGTGCCAATCGAGATGGTGCTGGCGACAGGTCGCCAAAACGCAATGCGCTTAGGAATCCGCCCTGCGAAATTAGACACGGCTAACATCACAAAAGGAATACCCGAGCCCCGCACGTCAGGAGACCACTTCACAACAATGGGCGTAATGAGAAGTCCACCAAGTGCGGGAATTAATACAGCTACGAGCGAGCCGAAAAAACCACCCAGTGAAGCCCGCGTGTCATAAATAAAGCTGCCCAAAAAGTGAACCATTGCGTCAAATGCAACCGCCGCCAAACCCACTAAGACACCCAGGGTAACCGCACTTACGATAAGTGAAAGCGTCACACTCGATTCGCGGTAGCGCAGGAGCCTCGAGGCTTTAACGAGAAAAATATTGAAAGAGCGTTTGGCACGTATCATAAATGGTTGTGGCTAAAAACCTATCCTAAAAAGTGCTATGCGTTGTTCGTAAAAGCATACATCAAATGAAGAATGCTGTTAGCTTTACTCCAAGGGGTGGGGTATTGAATTTACCTATTTGACATTGAGGCTAGACAAAATCCAGAATGTCCGAGATGGGTCGCCGCCCTGAGCGAGGAGCAAAAGGTTTGCCTCGACCGAAGTTGCACTTCAGGGTAGTCTTTTCTAATACTCGAGAGACAGCGTTGCCACACCTGACGATCTGCCTGAGTTAAGGGGGTGCCATCGAGCTTACCCCGATACGAGTGCCGCTCGAAAATGACTTGAGCAGAAATCTCAGTGGTAGAAACGTTGGCAGCCTCTTCTTCATGTAAGGCACGCCCTAAACGGAGCGTTGCTACCTTGAAGGCTTTATCGGTTACACCCACACCACTATTCCATTCAATCTCGAGGTCGTGACCAAGCTCACTGCGGGCAAACAGGCGAGCATTTTCAATCACCGCGCCCACTGCTGAAAGACTTAAGACAGCGTGACTGTTCATTTCAGGTGGGTCATAACTGGGTTCGCAGTAGACCTCGAGCCAGCCTTCTTTCTCACTAGCTAAAAAAGACCAGGGCTGGGTGTTGTCTGCCGAAGGAGCTTTGTTGAGCCGCGGCAACCATTGCTTCGATGGTTTGCCGTGTCAGCTTTTGCTGAGGTAGTGATGCTAGGCGGTGAGGGATGAAGTTGTTCGAGTTGGAAGGTTTCAAAAGATTGACCTCAGTTCTGGTTTTAGGGTGAAGGGGGCTAGGGTAAACGTTGGGAAGGGTGAACAGTCTTTAGCTTTCAACCTTTTTTCTTTTCACGGCTCGAGCAGATGCCGCATAAGTCTGAGAGCCTGCTCGCGGTAGGCTTTTGCTTCTACGTCTGAGCGGGCAGTTAAGCGTCCGCGTACGATGCGCCCCATAAGAGCGTCGAGTAAACCTGCGGCGACAACAGGGTTGAGGTCGGTTGAGACTAAGCCTGATTGACGTTCACGCTCGAGGCGATCTCTCAATACTTGGACATGTCCTTGAGTGTCAGGGAGGTCAGTGAAAAATAAGGCTTCGCTACTTAAAAGATGTATAACATCTTTGTAACTCGAGGTAACTTTTTCTACCTGCTCTAGCAAAGGCTCGAGCAAATCACGTGTTGGTAAAGGTGTAGCTAGGATTGGATCAATGGCGACGAGAATTTCTGAGCGCACTTTCAAGCCAAGGGCCTCGAGAAGTTCAGTTTTACTCTTAAAATACAAGTAAAACGTTCCTACGGCCACCTCAGCAACGCTGGCAATGTTTGGGATGGTCACGTCTTCAAAATGTTTTTCGCGCAGCAGTTCTCTTGCTGCTAAGAGAAGTCGCTCACGCTTGTCGTTGCTTCGAGTTTTATGAGAGTTGCTGTTATGGGGAGGCAAGGTATCCGCTATCATAACGCTTTATCCGATTTAGAGGTTTGAGTAACCAGACGGACGAACCAGAAAATAAGAATGAAGGCGAGGCTCGAGAACCAACCCGCGAATTTTAGATTGGAACACCACTGAATGAGTGTGGGAAGCCATTCGGGGCCAGCCTGGCTTAAAAGCCTAATGCTGAGAGTCGTCTCGAGCCAGTCAAAGGCGGTGCCAAAAAGGGCTGCCCAAGCCAACATCCAGCCAAGGGGTTGTACCCAAGAAAAACGCTGGTTTCTCGAGACAAGAACACAACCAACCGAAAAGAGCAGTCCGACTGCAATCATAAAAATAAAGTCATAGCCTAAAATGGCGGAGGCAACAAGAGCACCCCGCTCACCCCAAGCCGCAATCATCTGGTCGGCTAGATTAGGCTCTTTAATTCTTCCGTAAAGCAGTTCTTGGGGGCCTGTCGTCGGTATATTCAAGGTAAGCTGCGTGGTCAGCACGTGAACAAAAAATCCTACAATGATGTTTCTAAGTTTGGGTAGTGTTTTTTCCTCGAGCCAACTATAAGGGTGTTTCATGACACGCCCCCTTCTTTAGATAGGTAGCGCAGCCAGGGGCGCATTGCCGCAACTATCTGGTCAGGAGCATCTTCGGCGGCAAAGTGACCCGCGCCTTTCAGGATGACAGTTTGGTGCTTGGGAAAAATTGCCTCGAAGCGACGCAGTTCGCTTATCGGGAAGGCGGAGTCTTTTTCTGACCACAGGAAGAGGACGGGCAAATGCGTCAACTTTGGCAACGCATGTTGCACCCTGGACAAAAACTCGTGTCCATGCACGATGTAGCGGTTGAGTAGGTGATAGCGGTCACGCGCTATTGCGTCAGGGAAGGGGCGGCGGTAGTGTTCTAACTCGTCCTGGCTGAGTTTTCTAAGCGAGTGACCAATGTTGAGAAAGAAAATGTTTTGCCTTCGCACCAGATAACGCCCGAAAGCGTTGTCGAGCATGACAGCGGACAATTTCTGGAAGCCGCCAATGTCAGGGCGTGCCCACGTTCCACCCATCGCAAGACCGCGAAAGCGTTCGGGGTTCCGTGCTGCTGCCCCAAGTCCGAGCGGCCCCGACCAGTCGTGGACGTAAACCACTATGTCTTCTAGATCGAGAGTCTGGATAAATTTTTCAATGACAACAGAATGTTCCTCAGGCAAAAAGCGGTAGCCATCAGCGGGGCTACTAAGACCAAAGCCTGGCATATCAGGGGCAATACAACGGTAGGCCCCTGAGAGAGCCTGAATCACATCGCGGAACTCGAATGACCAGACAGGATTGCCATGCAAGAAGAGCAAAATGGGTGCGTCTTTCGGGCCTTCATCCACATAGTGAATACAATGTCCGTCAAGCTCCAAAAAATTGCTCTTAAAAGGATACATCGCGTTTAAGACCCAACTTGGCCGCACCCCCCTAGGGTTACCCATATGCGGCACGTTTGGCTGTGAAGCATATGAGCTACTCATAACGACACACGCTCCTCTGCGTGCTGGGGTAGCACGGGAATAAAGGGCGTAGCATGGGGGTCGGGTAGCAAGACTTTCCTTAAATACTCGGCAAGTTTGGTGGGATCGGCGGTTTCGCTGCGGAAGCCGATATACCCGTCAGGGCGAACGAGATAAACACTCGCTCCCTTGGGCCTGTAGCGTTTGGTCGCTTGTCCTTGGCTGTCGCGCATGTTGCCTTCACTGCCTAGGGTGAGAGTTTGGATGCTCGAGGCATAAGGTTGGATGGTTTTCTGCAACGCGGAGCTTTGGGTTTTCTCGAGGTGGTCGCTAAAAAGTAGCAGAGTCCAACGGGGGTCGTGCAGGGCTTGGTGCAGGCGGACGGGTGTGCTATCAGGTTTGCTCAGCATTGCTTCGGGAGCACGTTCGCCTGCCTGGGGACCTTTTTTCCAGTCGCTCGAGGCGTTGTTGGTGTGCTGAACACTAAGGGGAGATTTGCGGTAGTGGATGTTGAGTTGGGCGTTGTTCGTAGCTACTTGTTTGACGAGGGGGTTGAGGTTTAGTAGGTAGGGCAGAGCATGGTTGCGGATGGTGCGGTAAAGCGGTGTTCTCCCAACAAACATGAGGTGCGAAGTCTCGGATTCGGTTGTAACGGAGCGCAACACGGGCAGACGCTCCTGCTCTACCGTGTCGAGAATGCTTTCAGGAGCCTTCCCCTGCACGACTGCCGCGAGTTTCCAGCCAAGGTTGAAGGCTTCTTGGGCACTGTTGCCTAAGCCCTTACCTGCCATTGGGGAGTGAAGATGGGCCGCGTCGCCAATCACCATGACGCGGTTGATGCGGTATTTGGAGACTTTACGGTTGTGGATGCGAAACTTGGAAATCCAGGTGGGGTTGTAAACTTTGAGGTTCTTTTGACCTGTGCGTTCACGAATCCATTGTTCCACTCCTTCGGTGGTGAGTGTGTCGCCTTTGGCCTGCTCGGGGGTCAGGTTGAAAACGAAGTGCCAGTAATTTTTCTCACGGTAAGGCCAACCCAAGAGAAAGCCGTCTTTGTGAAGCCAGGAATACGAGGCATCTCTGCCGAGGTCTAGATCGGTGTGAATATCCGTGACGAGAAAGCTGTCAGGATAGGTGATGCCTTCTAAAGGCAAGCCCAAGCCTTTGCGGACGCGACTGTGGGCCCCGTCAGTACCGATGAGATATTGACCCTCGAGGGTGCGTTTTTCACCGTTGGCACGGCTAAAGTGTGCCACAACTTTGTTACCAAATTGCTCGAAGTCAAGGAGTTCCCAGCCCGTTTCGACAACACCACCGACGCTTGCCAGTTTGTGGCGCAGGATGTCCTCGAGTTGGTTTTGGCGCAAATTGAGCAAAAAGGGCATTGCTGTTTCGGGCAAATCGGCGACAAACTCCGAACGCTTTCTGCCTTTTTGAAAAATCACGCCTTTGGATAGGGGCAAACCAGCTGTAAGCATTTCATCCGTGACACCGAGACGGACAAATTCCTCGAGGGTACGCGACATGAGGGTGTTGGCTTTTGAGAATTGCATAGGTGTCTCGAGTTTCTCGAGGAGGCGGTAGGGAACACCGCGGCGGTGCAAATCGAGCGCCAGGGTAAGACCCGTGGGCCCAGCTCCAATAATCAGGACAGGTAAGGCAGAGCCAGAAAGGTTTAGGGTTGACGGAATGTGGTAGGGGGAGAAAGATGTGTTCATAGAACCTTATAATGAATGAAATTCATTCATTTGTAAATTAGATATGTTACAACCAGGCATTCACGAGGAACTTATTGCCATTAGGAATTATTGCTTGGTCTTGAAAACCAAAGTCTGTTATATTGAGTTTTATGAAGATGTTGGCAAAGGCAGGTGATGTTATGGACGATGGGTATGGTTACGTCGGTTATAGCGTCGCATCACCTTTAAGGCTGTGTTAGCTCCTTAAAAACCATAGCGTGATGCGGCGGCAACGTCGCATTTTTTGTTGTTCAGGTTTTATGGTGAGACAAGTGTAACAAGAGGTTGTGATTCTTTGTGACCGATGACGGCATGTTGATGTGCAAAGTATTTTGAAAGGAAAGTTTAGAGAGGACATCATGAATTTGGAAGAAAGCCTAAAAATTATTCAACGTGGTACAGAGCATATTCAACCCTTAGATGCCTTCATTGAAAAACTCAAAATAGGAAAACGTTTAAGAATTAAACTTGGGGTTGACCCTAGTTCGTCTGACTTGCACGTAGGGCACGCTGTCGTGCTTCGTAAGATGCGCCAGTTTCAAGACTTGGGTCACAAAGTCATTTTGATTATTGGTGATTTCACAGCGATGATTGGTGACCCCACAGGTCGCAGCAAAACGCGCCCCGTGTTGTCGTTAGATCAAACACGTAAAAACGGTGAATCCTACATTGCTCAAGCCACCAAAATTTTAGACCCCGACCCAGATAAGTTAGAGGTTCGCCATAACTCAGAGTGGCTCAACGCGATGAATTTCTCTGAGGTTGTCAAACTCGCTATGACATACACAGTAGCCAGGATGCTCGAGCGCGACGACTTCAAAAAACGTTATGGTGAAGGTACGCCCATCAGTATGCACGAACTACTCTATCCTCTAGCACAAGCTTACGATTCTGTAGCGATTCAATCCGATGTAGAGCTTGGTGGAACAGATCAACTCTTTAATCTTCTCGTTGGCCGTGATGTCCAGCGTGAATATGGGCAAGAAGCCCAAGTCGCCTTAACTGTGCCGTTGCTCGAGGGTTTAGACGGCGTAGAAAAAATGTCGAAGTCTTTAGGCAATTACATCGGCATTGCCGAGCCACCCGAAGTTATGTTCAAAAAAGCGATGATTGTGCCTGACGCATTGCTCTTGCGCTACACCGAGCTTTGCACTGCCCTTGACTTAGCCGAAATGAAAGCGTTCATTGAAAAGGATGTAAAAGAAGCGCACCGCGTGTTTGCGAGAGAACTCGTCCGCGTCTATCACGGTGACGCGCCTATTGCACACGCCGAAGAACGCTATGACTACATTGCTAAAGGTGGCATCCCAGATGACGTGCCAGAGTTTAAGCTCCCTGCTTCTGAACTTACAGACGGCAAGGTATGGATTTGCAAACTTGCCACACTCGCAGGACTCACACCCTCGAACGGCGAAGCCCGCCGTATGATTCAAAACCGAGGCTTAAAACTTAATGGTGAAGCTGTTACGGATGACAAGTTAATGATTGAAATATCTCAGTCAACAGTGCTGCAAAAGGGTAAAGACCGCTTCGTGCGGATAATTCGTGCGTAGTTCGCTTGCGTTTTGGTAGGAGTCTCTAGTATACTCTTCAAGCTTTGGGATTAATCATCCTGTTACAAATAACGGGATGATGCCCCCTGCGGAGGGGTGGCAGAGCGGTTTAATGCGGCGGTCTTGAAAACCGTTGTGGGTGCAAGCCCACCGGGGGTTCGAATCCCTCCCCCTCCGCCAAAAAGGCTTTGTTGTAACGTTGATTATAATGATGGGGTGTTTGGATAGTAGGCTCTAGGTTTTTGCCACAGCCCTCTGCTCACTGGATCCTAATTCATATCAGCGCAACGCCAAAGACTTTTCTATTTGCCTTCAGTCGTGTATACTTTGAAAGTGTTATTTGGAGGGATGGCCGAGTGGCTTAAGGCGGCGGTTTGCTAAACCGTTGTACGGTCGAAAGTCTGTACCCGGGGTTCGAATCCCCGTTCCTCCGCCAAACTTACCGAATGTAGCTCAGTTTGAGAAAGCAGAGACACAGTTGGGTAAGATAAGAAAGATTCAGTTGACTCGCTTGAAAAGTGAGAGCTGATTATAACAATGACACCGTTCTTGCGCCAGTAGCTCAGTTGGATAGAGCGTCTGACTACGGATCAGAAGGTC
>JBOFGY010000061.1:0-4274 GCA_051649365.1 Trueperaceae bacterium | reverse complement strand
CTTTATCCGTTCTGCCAAAGTCAAAACGCTTCAAGCCCTAGACAACGCGCTTGTCCAAGCCATTGCCTCACTCACCTTGCAGGCTATTCTGCGCTGTTTCTCCCATGCGGGCTATTCTATTGATCACTGTCATTCATTACGCAATGCGCTAGCCTTTGATGATTTGCAGCAATTGCTAACTCTCAAACCCCAAATCCTTTACTGTTCTGCTGAAATAGACACGTACACATTCGCAATTGAGGCAGGGTCTGCTTTGAACATTTGCCCCGCCGTTACAGCAGCAATCCTCGAGAGCACATCCGTGTCGGCATCTTCACCAAAGGCAATCGGAAAAATCTTGATGCCATCCGCTTCGGCGTTCGCAGGTAAGCAGGTCGCAAACATTTGATTTTCTGTGACTTGTTCTACAGTGTCTTCACCATCGGAGAGAAGCACGATGCCGTACAAGCGGTTTTCGTTTCTCGAGTCCTTTAATAGGTTCATCTCCTCTATTGCTTCACACACTGCGCCATAAAGATTCGTGCTACCCCCTTCAATCACACCACGTACCCGTTGTGCCAAATTCTCGACCACATCACCTGCTCGCGTGGGCTCGGTAAAGGTTGTAACATTATCGCTAAAGACCATTACACCAACTTCGTCATTCGCGTCGAGGCGTTGTAAAAATTCTGCGGTGGACTCTCTCGCCGTTTTAATTTTTTCGCCTTCCATACTTCCAGAGATATCGAGAACAATAAGCACTGTAGCTTTGCGCTTTGTGATTTTGAAGAGGTCAATCACAGCGTTGCTGATATCCGCACTTGGACTCGGCAACGCAGGATAGGTATCTATCGTTATGCGCGGATCGGTACCGTTTTCTAAGGTCATGGGAGCGCGTAGGGAAATGCTTTTATCTATCGGGCGGAGATAAAAATCTATCGCCATCGCTTGTTGCTCTTTAGCAAGAAGATAGCTTTCAAACACCTTAGCAGCTTCTAGTTGCTCAGGGTCTACCCATTCAGCATTATCCAAAATGCAGTAAGGGTGATCACCCCAAATTGTGCCTTCTTCTGGAAAAATAAAAACGAGGGGTTGACTCAGTTCTGCTTTACGCTCTTCATTAAAGCGCATCGTGTCGCCTTCGGGAGCAGTTGCGGCGTGAAGATAATTTGGGCCCTGCCGCGCCATAAGGTTAAGAATGTCAGGGGCTTGGCGGCCATACTTCGCGGTAACTTGCTCGAGTGCAGTCATCGCATCTTTCACATCATCAGCGTAAACATCTTGTGCGGTGAGGTTTAGTCCTTGTCCGGACACTCCGTAGACAAAGCTCGTCATCGCCAGCAGTCCAGAGTTCGAGTAACCAGGGTGTGAGTGACCAAAGCGAAACTGCCCCCACTCAGGCCGTCCATAACTGCCCCAGCCTTGCGGGTCTTTCGCCAAAGCAACGAGTGTGTCCCAACCGATGGGTTTGTCTGGCCAACCGAGCGTCTCGGCCATGGGTCGCCACATTGCAAAGCCAATTGGGTCATAAACCGTAGGTTTACAAACCTGACTACTAATGGGTTTGTTGTCGCGCTGTTGCCAGACTTGGTTAAGCTGTTCAATCCACGACTGGCTACCTGGGCTCCAGACCACAGGCTGGGCTACACCGTTCTTGATGTCCTCGAGTGACCCCCCAGAGGTCACGTGCTTGACCTGCACGTGAATACTTTTACCTGAGGGCGTTTTCGGATTGCTCGCATTAAAGTTTGTTACAACGGCATCAAACCATTTTTGCTTAGTATTTGACGATGAGATAGAAACAACCACCGTCCCTGGGGGAGGTGGGGCTGGCTCGTTAGGAGTGTCGGACGTTATTTGAGTCGAGCGGTTTGCATTGAAAAAATAAATTACACCTACAGCTAAAGCCAAAATCACAAAAAAGGTAATTTGCGTTCGCCTCATAGCACCACTCTAGCAGGTCTTGGACATGGAACGTCATACTTTAGTCGCAATTCAGCAGGTCAGTACTTCAGCATTTCAGCAGGTTGGGAACAGAGAAGGCAAAAGGTAGAAAAACTTCTACGCTTCACCTTGCTTGCTATCTTCTACCTTCTGCCTTCAGCTGACTAGCTGACTAGTTGACTAGCTGATATGCTTCTACCGTGGAAACGCTTGGTTATGGTACTCAACTCATTATTGACGGTTTTAGTGCGGAATCGAATTTATCGAATACAACAACCATCGAAGCCTGCTTACGTGCTGTGGCAGGGTTACTCGAGTCTACTCCAGGGAATGTATTGACGCTCGAGACCCCAACAGGTAACAGCGCAGCCCTAAGGCTCGCAGAATCCCATATTGCTTTACACACATTCAACGACACGAAGAGTTTGTGTTTACGCATTTTCTCACGGCACGATTTGCGCCCTGGCGACATGACGGATTTGCTCGAGCAGCACTTCGGCGTGCGCCGCGTGGAAAGCTACCTCAGCAATCATGCTAAGACCATGCCCACCGACACAGACGCACAACAACGCACACTACTTGGTGACCGCACCTACTGCGCTTTGCGCTTCGTTTCTGTGTTTTGATGAATTAGGAGAAAGGAGGAAGGAGTTAGTTTTTTCTCATCCCTCATCCCTCTCTACAACTTCCGTAACCGCACACGTTGCACGACGTGGTCTTTGCCCTTCTCCAAAATAAGCTGTGCTCTATCCATCGTCGGGCGGATGTTTTGTTTTAAATTCACCAAGTTGATGTCTCGCCAAACTTCGCGGCCAAATTTTTTGGCTTCTTCGGTTGTCAGTTTGGAAAAGGTGTGAAAATACGATTCAGGGTTTTGAAATGCAGTGTCTTTGAGCCTGAGAAACCTCGAGATAAACCAGCTCTGCAACTGCCGCACGTCCGCGTGAACATAAATCGAAAAATCGAAAAAGTCTGAAACAAACACCCGACTCGCATCGTCACCACGCTGTAAAACATTGAGTCCTTCAAAAATCAATATGTCTGGCTTTTTCACCACGATTTCTTCACCTGGCACGATGTCATAACGGAGGTGGGAATAGGTTGGAGCCTTGACTTCCTCTTCACCCGATTTAATGGCACTTAAAAAGTTTAAGAGTTTTTTGCCGTCATAACTTTCAGGAAAACCTTTGCGCAACATGAGGCTGCGCTCTTCTAACATCTTGTTGGGGTACAAAAACCCATCTGTCGTTACGAGCGCGACGTTAGGATGATCGGGCCAGCGCGACAGAAGGGCTTGCAGAATTCTAGCCGTGGTGCTCTTCCCTACCGCGACACTACCCGCAACCCCAATGACAAAAGGTACTTTTTTATCGGGCTTTTCCAAAAATCTATCAGTGACACGAAATAAATTTTGCGAGCTTTTAACATACAGATTAATAAGCCTCGAGAGCGGCAAATAAATCTCTTCAACTTCGTGTAGTGAAATCGCTTCATTGTAACCACGGAGTTCATCAAGGTCTCCTTGGGTAAGCGTGAGGGGTGTAGCCGCCCGAAGACGCGCCCACTCCTCGCGGGAAAACGTTAAGAAGGGGGAAAGCATTGCATGAGTTTAACATTGTGATAGATGCAAATAGACGTTTTACGCTTCAGCTTTAAGTTGCTCGAGCATGTCTCGAGCGAGTTCTGCATACTCTGCTTCACCAAGTTCTAAACTCCAGGCAATTTTCGTAACACAACTTAGGAGCATGTAACCCTTTAACAGTGTCTCATCCTCTGTCGTCAAAGTATATCCATAGCCAGTCATAAAAGCCTCTTTTGACTCAGGACAACTTGGCCAAACTTCACTCCAAAGTTTTTCCAAATCAAACAGCCACACATTAGGGCGGGAGTGCTTGAAGTCAATGACATAGAGTTTGCCCTGCCACACCCAATTTCTTCCTGTGTAATCACGGTGACAAGGCACTCGCTGCATAGTTTTGAGTACAGGCAACATCTCTTTGACTCGGGTTCCTACCCAATCAATATCCTTATTCAGCAACAAATGGTTCTGCCCGTTTGAACCAAGACTCGGCGCGTTGCCAAAAGGCTTCGCCTACCGTCAGCAATTCTGTATCATCGTAAGGCACGTCATGATAGCTGCGTAAAAACGTCCCTGCTTGCTCGTAAATGTTAGCAAGTTGTTTCTTACCCAAAGCCTCCTTCAGCAATACCATTTTCTGAGATTCGTTAATCCAGTCTTCTGACTCCTTCAAACTCAATGACAAATCATCTACGAGTTCACCAGGAACTGCTAAAAGCAGCATAGCCTGCTGTGATTCATCATAAGCAAGTAGTGACAGCGTAAGTTCCAA
>JBOFGY010000060.1:0-9312 GCA_051649365.1 Trueperaceae bacterium | reverse complement strand
CCTCGATCATTAAGGATGAAGCAGCCCTCAATGGCACCGCTTACCACTTCGTACGTAACAGTGATGAATTAAGCTGGACACTCGAGGATACAGCAGAGGGTAGCTATCAGATTCGTGCGACCGCTAGAGGTGAGTTGTATGAGGGAGCACCGAAGTTAGAAATTAGCGCAGGCACACAACGTATCACCAAAGAAATTAATTCAACTACATATATCACGGTAGACTATGGCAGCTTTAACTTGAAACAAGGTGACAAAGTTACCGTACGCTTTGTCAACGATAAGTATGACGGCAGCCGCGACAAAGATCGCAACGTGGTTCTGTCTCACCTTGATATTGTTGGGTCTACACCCGAACCTACACCTGAACCTACACCTGAACCTGAACCTACACCTGAACCTACACCTGAACCTGAACCCACTGAACCTGAACCCACTGAACCTGAACCCACTGAACCTGAACCTACTGATCCAACCCCTGTCGAGCCAGCTCCTACCGACCCCAACCCAGGTCAACGCGACAATTTATTCTTCTCGATGACCGACTCCATCAGCAATGGTGGTCGCACGAACTTTGGTAAAGGCTGTGAAGGTGGTTCAACCATTGACACCGTCAGCAGTCCGACACGTTATGGTTCAGGTGCGTTTAAGCACATCGTAAAAGACTGTGCAGAGCGAGCAGAGCTAGCCATGGGTGACCTTAATCCTAAAGGCCGCTTCGTGTATGGTTGGTCCTATTACTTCCCTGAAAACTTCACCATGTCCAACAATAATGGTCGTGGCGCACTCATCATGCAGTTGACCGGTTACCCTTACACCAGTGGTAAATGGTTACCTTGTAGCGCAGCAGGTCACAATATGAGTATTGGTGCAGATAACCAACTACGCTACACGATTCAATACCAAAAGAATCCTGGTGCTTACAACCAAACCAAAGAAGAAACTGAGTGTAAATCCTTTACAAACTTGATGGATATGAGTCAGGCAAAGGGTAAATGGGTAGACTTCCTCATGGAAATTAACTACAGCTACAACAGTGATGGTTATTTGCGTATGTGGGCTAAAGTCCAAGGGGGTGAGTGGAAGTCTCTCTTCACTCATTCGGGTTCCACTTGGTGGAATATTGATAAAGCCTACTTCAAAGCCGGTATTTATCTTGGTGACCCAGATAAAGCCGATTACGCGATGAACCCACTTACGATTTATACCGATGAATTCCGAATTGGCAATTCCAACGCAACCTTCTCGGATGTTTCAGCAGATGGAACCAGTCCGCAATAAGCGGTAGTTGCTAAGCTAACAACATCAGACCTTTACCTCTGAGCTTTACGATGAACCAGGCGGCGAAACTGACCGCCTGGTTTTGTTTTAGGCGTTAACGAATTCAGAAAGCTGTACTCTGCGACCTTCACGTAAACTTTTTGTTGCAGCCAGCGCAACGCGCAAAGACTCTATGGCATCGTTTGTACTTGGCGACAGGGCCCGAGCACCCTGCACGCCATCCACAAAGGCTTGAAGTTCGTGAAGGTATGCATCCTTAAACCGGTCTAAGAAGAAATGGTTGTAATCCCCTCGAATGCCCCCACTACCGTATCGCCATACTTGCGTTGCACGCTCGCTTTCTGAAAGCAGCTTACCTTTACTTCCATGAACCTCGACGCGCACGTCATGTCCGTAGACGCTGCGCCGTGAATTTTGAATCACACCGAGAGCACCACTACGAAACTCGAGCGTGAGCACACTTGTATCTATGTCGTCGTAAGTTTTCATCTCAGGCTCGACCAACACGCGCCCGAGCGCGGTCACAGCTTCGACCTCTCCAGCAATAAAGCGGGCCATGTCAATATCGTGAATCGCCGAGTCTAAATAAATACCGCCTGACGTTGCCACGTAACTTAGTGGTGGTGGGCTCGGGTCGGTGGATTGACTGCGGAACATTTCCACTTGGCCAAGTTCACCCTCGCTCACCGCTTTCGCAATCGCCGTAAAGCCTGGGTCATAGCGGCGGTTAAAGCCAATTTGAAAGGGCACGTTCGCTTCCTGAACGACCTCGAGAGCCCCTAACGTCTCAACCAAACTTAGTGCCACGGGCTTCTCGCAAAAAATCGCCTTACCCGCTTTGGCAGCAAGTTGAATGTGCCGGGTATGAAGATTCGTCGGTGAGGCAATAAGCACCGCCTCGACCTCTTCGTGCTGAATCAGAGCTTCGTCATCTGTCGTAGCCATGGCCTGGCAACTTTCTGCTAAACGGTGGGCGGCTTCTTCTACCACGTCCATCACCCCGATAACCCGTGCTCCTTCTACTGCACCCCGCAAGTTGCGAGCATGAAGACTACCAATGCGCCCTGCACCTAACACAGCTATCCCTAAACGTTTCACAGTGACTCTCCAAGCGCGGGTGCTAAAAGGGATTCTTCTCCTAGTGTCCCGACAAATTTGTTATACTTCGCCGAGTTTAACAAAGAATCTATCCTAAAATCTAAGCTTCACTTTTTGGGAGATGAATGAATTTGTATCAGGATAGAGGCTGAATGCTTAGGATAGAGACAAAGAACATCAGGACGGAGAAAATACAAAGGAGAAGTAATGGCAAGTAAAGGAACAAAGAACGTGCAACCCCACAATAGACTCATTGGCGACATGCCCAAAATTGGGATTCGCCCGACGATTGACGGACGACTAGGTGGCGTGCGTGAAGGGCTCGAGGGACAAACCATGACGATGGCCAAAGCCACCGCAAAATTACTCACAGACAATCTGCGCCACTCAAACGGAATGCCCGTCGAAGTTGTGATTGCTGATAGTTGTATCGGTGGTGTGGCTGAAGCTGCACAATGTGCTGCAAAATTTGAGCGCGAAGGCGTAGGTGTTTCGATTACCGTAACGCCGTGCTGGTGTTACGGCTCTGAAACGATGGACATGCACCCCACCATGCCCAAAGCCGTGTGGGGTTTTAACGGCACCGAGCGACCTGGCGCAGTGTATCTCGCTGCGGTGATGGCCGCCCACGCCCAAAAAGGTTTGCCTGCATTTAGCATCTACGGACACGACGTACAAGACAGCAAGGACTCGAGCATTCCGGGAGACGTGCAAGAAAAACTCTTGGCGTTTGCTCGCTCGGCTCTTGCAGTTGCTGCAATGCGCGGCAAATCTTACTTGTCCGTCGGTGGTATTTCGATGGGCATTATGGGTTCGTATGTTGTTCACGATTTGTTTGAAGATTATTTTGGAATGCGCGTTGAGACTGTAGACATGAGCGAACTCTCGAAGCGCATGACACTGGGCATCTACGACCCTGAAGAATATAAACGTGCGCTCGAGTGGGTGAAGAAAAATTGCAAAGAAGGTAAAGACTACAACCCAAAAAACAAACAGCAATCGCGGGACGAGAAAGACAAAGCTTGGGAACTGAGCGTCCAGATGGCCCTCATTATGCGCGACCTCATGGTTGGTAATCCTAAACTTGCCGAACTCGGGTTTGGCGAAGAAGCCCTCGGACGCAACGCCATCGCCGGCGGTTTCCAGGGTCAGCGTCAGTGGACAGACTTTATGCCGAACGGTGATTTTATGGAAGCCATTCTTTCATCATCGTTTGACTGGAACGGCATTCGTGAACCGTACATCGTCGCTACTGAAAACGACGCGATGAATGCACTCTCGATGCTCTTTGGCAATCTCCTTACAGGCACAGCACAAATCTTCGCAGACGTAAGAACGTATTGGAGCCCTGAAGCCGTGAAGCGCGTCACGGGTCATACACTGAAAGGTGTGGCCGCAGGTGGCTTCTTGCACCTTATCAACTCTGGCCCTGCTGCGCTTGATGGCACGGGTCAACAAAGCCGCAAAGGCAAAGCCGCCATCAACCCCCACTGGGACATCTCCGCCGACGAAGCTCAAAAATGCCTCGACTCAACAACTTGGCACGCGGGGATGCTCGAGTATTTCCGTGGTGGTGGCTGGTCAACCCGCTACGGCACACGCGGCGGAATGCCCGTCACCATGTGTCGCCTCAACCTCGTGAAGGGTTTAGGGCCTGCACTGCAAATTGCCGAAGGTTACACTATCGAACTTCCTGAAAAAGTTCATAGCACGCTCGAGGAACGCACCAACCCAACTTGGCCAACCACGTGGTTTGCTCCGAACACCACAGGTCAAGGTGCCTTCCGTGATGTCTATACCGTCATGGCTAACTGGGGAGCCAATCACGGCAGCATTAGTTATGGTCATATTGGTAGCGACCTGATTACGCTTGCTTCCATGCTGAGAATTCCTGTTTACATGCACAACGTCGCCGAAGAAAAAATCTTCAGACCCCATGCTTGGGCGGCGTTTGGTACAGCTGAAAAAGAAAGTGCAGATTTTAGAGCTTGTGAAACGTATGGGCCACTGTACGGTAAGTCAAAAGGTTAGTTCCAATTAGCTTTGAATTGTACAAAATGGAAACGGCGCATCTTACCGTTTCCATTCTTTTATCCCATTGGATTTATTAGTGTTTCAGTTGAAAGGGATTGCTTCGTGGCGCATGTACTGCTTAGCTTTACAAACTTTTAGAAAACTCAAAACGGAGACTCGCAATAGCGAAAGTCTTCGCCATTGCGAGCTGTTGCCAAGGGTGAAATCGAAACTCATTGCGTCTATCGTGAATACATCCGCGAAGCAATCTCCACCTCCCGAATTTATAAGGTTCGAGTCAGATACAACGATGAAATTACTCTGTTATCTCGAGTACCCGCAAACTCAGCTTGCCAATTTCAGCACTGCCTGTAAACTCTTCTCCAGTCACAATATCTCTCGCACTTGTGACCTCGAGGCTCTCTAATTTACTCCCAAAGTTTGCAGCAATGAGTAAGGTTTGCCCTTCGGTGCTGCGCTTAAAAACAAGAAGGGCGTTAGCTTCGGTCTCGAGGACTTCAGTTTTTCCTCCGTGCAAGGCAGGATTTGCTTGGCGCAGAGCAATCATTGTTTTGTAAGTATTAAGTAATGACTCGGGGTCAGCTTGTTGTGCCCCCACAGTAATGGTTTCATCTGTCGTACTAAAAACGTACCAAGGCTCTACCGAACTAAACCCCGCTTGCGCTGAATCATCCCAACGCATGGGCGTACGTTTTTCTTCATCCTTTGTACCTTCACCGTTGGGCATCCCAATCTCTTCACCGTAATACATGAAGGGAACACCAGGCAGTGTAAAGAGTAACTCAGCAGCGAGTTTAAGGCGGGGCAGGTCACGACGTATGTTCAGAGTGCTAGCTGGCCTAAGCTGGTCATGATTAGAAATAAAAATACCGCGCAGGGCATTCTCCGGATAAAGATTTTCATCTTGATTAAGCAGGAAACCCAAATCGAGTGCGCTGCGATTCGAGAACGTTCCTGCTTTACCCGGCGCACCCATGAGCGTTGTAAACAGTGGATAGTTAAAGGACATATCGAGGTCAGCGTCTTTGTGATAACGCACGATGCTTTGTGTGTCTGTCCAGGTCTCCCCCACTAAAAATGCTTCGGGGTTTACTGATTTTACAAAAGCCTGAAAATTTTTAAGCCACGTAAATGTTTCGGGTGTGTTGCGAATATTTCCGTCGGTTTCTACGATGTGCTGAATGGCATCGAGCCGAAATCCTGCCACACCCAAATCCAACCAGAATTTAGCAACCCTATTGACTTCCTCGACTACCGCAGGGTTACGAAAATTGAGGTCAGGCATTCCACTCCAAAATAACCCAAGATAATAGTCACGTTCACCCTCGTGCCAAGCGGGTGCGCCGCTCGTGCCTTTCCAACCCAAATCGGTGTCTGACCAAGCGTAAAAATCGCGGTACATTTCATCGTTTTGGCTCGAGGCTTCAAACCAAGGGTGCCGATTACTCGTATGATTCACGACCAAGTCCAAAATGATTTTAATGTCTCGTAATTTCGCTTCTGCCACAAGTTTCTTAAAATCCTCGAGCGTGCCGTATTCTGGATTTACGTCGTAGTAATCGGTTACGTCATAGCCATGATAGCTTGGGCTGGGGTGAATGGGCATAAGCCACAGTCCGGTTACACCAAGGTCTTGCAAATAATCTAAGCGTTGAATCACACCCTCAAAATCACCAATGCCGTCCCCATCGGAATCTTGGAAACTGCGTACAAAGATTTCGTAGTAGACATCGCTCGTTTGTGCACTCGAGACAGCGAGGAAACTTGAAAAAATAACCGTTAGCAACAACAACTTAAATGTTTGCATCGTCTTAGTCTAACGCACTTCTACTTTCGATGCCTACTACACAACGTTGTCAAAAGAATGGGTCTATATTGTTTAGGGCAACATACACAGAAACATAGGTTGCCAATGCCAACCACAAAATTCTGAAGAGAATAAGAATTGCAGCAGTGCGGTCAAGACGAAAACTAAGTAACAAACTCGGCAAACCTACAGCAAAAGCGAGGGTTGTATCTACGGCACCAAGTACAGGACTTTTTAAGCCAAAGTAAAGCGTATTAAACATCGCAAAGAGAATCCAGCCAAGAAACTCGAGCCCCATCACCCATCTGTGCTGTAAGGTAAACGGTTTTGCGTTTGCAATTCGTACGAGGGCGATAAGGGACGTAATGTTGAAGAACAGCCACGTAGGCGCAAAGAGCCAGTCGGGAGGTGCGATGCTCGGCTGTTGAAAGTTGTTATAAAACACTTCGTCGCCGTTGTAACCTGCGGGCAAAATACTGATGGCATTCGCAACAACGAAAATAATAACCGCATACCACCAAGGGAATTTTTGTTTGAGTTTTGGTATAGACGTGTGCATGTTAAAAATCCTTTCCTGCCTGATAATTTTGCATGAGGTCTCCTAAACACACTTCATGTAAAAAGCGTGCTGAAAAGTAAACGTGAATTTCAAAAACTTAAAGGTCAACTAGCCTGGACACCACGAATCATTAAATCCACAACAAAAGTAGCCAGCTCTTTTCGGTCTAGTTTAGGGTCAGGTGAATTCATTTCAGAAAGCAAGCCCATAAACGCCCAAGCACTTTTTTCAGTATCGTGACGGCGAAACTCTTTTTGCTTGACACCTTCATTCATAACGTCTAACACACGTTTGTATTGCTGCTCGTAGAACATGCCGTAAATGCGCTTTCTTTGTTCCTCAGGCATAAAGCGCAAGGAATCTTCTAGAATGCGGCCCGTCGGGCGGTAATGACTGAAAACAAAGTTGGCAATCCCCTCGAGTTTTTTCCGAACCGTCTTCCCCGCTTTTATCGCTTCTCCAATACCTTTAGCATCGTTGGTAATTTCAGTTTCAGCAATCTCGAGGATGAGCTGCTCTTTTCCTTGCGGAAAGTGGTAGTAGAGGGCAGCTTTACTCACACCGATTGTTTCAGCAACAACTTCCATCGAGACACCCAAATAACCATGTGTATGAAGCATCACGTGTGCTGCGTTTAAGGCAAGGGCTCTTGTGTTTTGGGCATGTTCTTTCTTGGGTCGTGGCATACGTTTATTCTATGATGAGTTCAGGCTATAAGCTGCTATCACTGTATCAACCACCCCTAATAACTAACTTACCGCCTAGTAAGTTTACATAGTAGAATCGAACAAAGAATGTACCCAACATTACAAGTAGGGTGCTTTGACCTGTTGAAATGACATGATGTTATTTAGAAACCTAATGGCCCACGCAATTGCTGCAAAGGTGTGTTGGTATTAGTCTCACCGTAAGGGTACAAGTCATAATTAGTAAGTTCTACGTATCCAACACCTTCATGACTCCCCAACACATCTACCGCACCTTCCCAGTAAACGATCCCGGTACTCGCCCTCGTATCCATTTCCTGATTGGGCATGAAAGGATTTACTAGCACATCAATACCGTAACGCGGCACCGTGACTTGCCACTGAATGGGATAGATGGCACCCGTCGCTTCACTCGTCCAAATTTCGCCTGTTTCGGTCACATCAAAATCTTCGTTAGCGAGTTCGATAGTTTTACCTTCTGCGGTAACAAAACTTCCAGCTTCTGCGCTGTAGGTTCCGTTCGGCTGACGAATAAGGTAGAGCATGAGTTCTGTGTTATTGTCAAACTGCACACTAAACCAATCCCAACCCGCATAACTCGAGAGGTCAAAATCGCCCCACTGATGGTCGTGCCATGCTTGACCCGTGACAGTAATTTCTTTGCAAACGAGTAACGTGCAATCTGTAGAAAGTGTACCTGTCGCCTTCATGCGCGTGTAGGACACGTAGTAACTCACGCCACCTGGCCCCATGCTCTGAATACCTGGTGGATTACCATGCAAAGCTGCTGGCTTTTCGGGTGTGAGCGTAAGTTTAAGTTGACGACTTCCTAACATGGCGTAAATATCGTGGCTTACTCCATCTGCGCTACGGCGAGCATACCAATTGGCAACTTCTACATCGAGGTCATCTGAGCTTGCTCTTCCCTCATAACCCCAAAAATCCGCCTTCTCTGCTTTCTCAAACGAGTTTGCAGATTTATCTGTAATAGCAAAGTGGGCTACGTGACCCTTCTCGGCAAGGACATAAGCGGGTAAGAAACCAAACAACTTTATGCTTGGCGGCGCGTAGGCTTTAAAAAACGATAACTCAAAACCGTATTCATTACCAGTTTCATCACTAAAATGACCCGTGTAATACCACCACTCAATCGGCGCGGGATGCGCCCCATCGTCTTTTGGTAAGACAACAGCCTCGACAGGATAAGGAGCTTGAAAAGGTCTGGGTACACATGAAGTCAATAGGAGTAACACAGCAAAAAAATAAAAACGTTCCATAATTATATACTAGCGGCAAATGATTCGACACTCTGCGATGCAGATGTCACAGAGCAACCGCAACGTCGAAAAACTTTGAACTTCAGCTTTCTTTTCGTAAATAGCAACCTCGAAGCACACCTTGCAAGTTCAGGAAAATCTAGCGGTTCAGTGACTCGTGAATAGAATTGGACTTTTGCTATGTAAGCCAAAACCTCGACTCTAGCGACTTTGCGGTTGCCCTGACACACAATATTAGCATGCTCGCAATATTACCTTTGAAATGCTAATGTAGGGGTCTAGGAAAGTGAAGTTACTGTGCCATTCGAAAAAAGCTCGTTTTGTTACGGCGTATCAATTCGGCGCATCTGCACCTACGGCTGGGATGGAGATTGCTAGAGACCAGCAATTTCTTAAAAATAAATTTTGGAATTTATACCAATTTTTCACGCGAGTGACGCATAAGTAATAGACTAAAGCATGAGTCGAAAGATAAGCCCGATTGAATGGAAAGAAAGTGTTGCGGAATTAGAGAAGCTATACCGAGCGGAGAAACATGTAGAGAAGCGCA
>JBOFGY010000059.1:0-18440 GCA_051649365.1 Trueperaceae bacterium | reverse complement strand
TCACCATTCCAAATCAAGAAACCGTGAACGAGCCCAAACATTAACAACACCACAAGCCTGACCGAAAAACGTCCTAGTGCATTTGGATTACGCCGCAGTTGCAACGCAAAACCTAAACCAAAAAGTAAGGACAAACTGGGACGAAAAGACGACGTGACCCACCGCTCCGTCCAGTCGTATACTCTCGCGCCTGCTTCGCTAAGAGAATAATCGGGCGGCATGAACTCGAGACCTACAAAGTGGGTAATGTTCGTGAGCAAAATTCCGAGCAGGCAAAAGCCACGCAAGATGTCTAAGGTCAAGCTACGATCTTCAGGCGCAACAGGTACGGGTGTGGTGTTGGGTGTTGCAGCAGGCAGCGAAGAATCGAACACGCTGTATTGTACGCACGAATTCTTTGTGAATGATGTTTGTTCAACAGTTCAGCACGTCAGGAGTAATACGAATCGTCTTGAAGTTCCAAGCACGCGTTGGCTGTTCAGCCAACCTATATTGCAAGTATCCGTTTAGAGTGCGTTAAATATTGTGTAAGCCAAGCACTGCTGCATCTACGAAGCACTCTCTCTTCAAAAAGCTGTCAGCCTCATGAGATTGCTTCGTCGTTCGTCTACGATAAAGGCTACATTCCTGAAGTATACAATTCTCTCACCACTGGTATACTCCTCGTAATAACGAAGCACTAAACCAATGACGCAACCTGTACTTTTTCCACAAAAAATCTGAATGACTCCTATCTTCGTTAGATTCTTGCGCTTTTCTCTTCCTCTTTTGCTTTTTAGGGTTAGAATACGATCGTGCAACGTTTTATCGTTACCTTTCTTTCTTGCCTTACTGCACTGAGTATTTTCATCGCACCTTGGGCGGCAATTAACCGCTCGAATAGTGCAGAGAGTTCAGTGCTGCTCTTACCAAATCGTTATGTAGATTTCACAGGGCGCACAGACGCGCTTGACATCAGCGGACTTAACCTCACCTTTGGGATTGTTCTAGGCTGTATCGCCGTGGTACTCGTCGGCACATGTTTAACAAAGCAAATTCGCTTGGTGGTGTGGATGGTTGCGGGACTCGCGCTCATTATCACAACAGCTTTCAGTATCTCGAGCATCAACCAAACTTCAACGAATACTCGAATCGCTCTCGTCATCGAAAACTTACAACGCGCCGTCGAGAACCCGCGAGAAAACACCAACATCGAGCGTTTACAGGAAATTATTGAAGCAGCACCGAGTCGTCCTGTAGATGTAACCGTCTTGGAAGCGCGGCAGGCTGGTGCAGATGTTCGGCGCATTAACCGCTTACCCTATAACAATGCCGATTTAGGACTCGCTGCATTTTTGTGTTATGCCACGGGCGTTATTGTGCTGCTTCTAGGTCTCAGAAGATTTGACGCGCTCGACGATACGATTGACCGCGTGATTGCAGCTTCGGCGGTGCCACTCAGTTCGATTTTGTTAGCGCTGGTTGCCGCCGCCGTCGTGATTTTGAGTTTGCAAGCCACACCGGTGAATGAAGGCGTGACGCTCTCCCCGTTTTATTACATCATCGGACGACTCGACACGCTGTGGTATTCCTACTACACGCTGTTTGCAGATTCACTTACGACACTGCCAGGTATTTTGCAATCACTCACCTTTGCAACACCACTTATTTTTACAGGGCTCGCCGTAGCCTTTGGCTTTCAAGCAGGGCTGTTTAATATTGGCGCACCTGGGCAAATGGCACTTGGTGCGATTACTGCTGTGCTCGTCGGGATTTATATGCCAGGGCCACGCCTCATCGTCTTGCCTGCGGCGATTCTGGCAGCAGCCATTGGTGGCGGACTGTGGGGCGCAATTCCTGGATTCCTTAAAGCACGTTTTGGTGCGAACGAAGTCATTAACACGATTCTCTTAAATTATATTGCAAATTCACTGCTGCTCTTTTTGTTGTCCTCGAGCTCTGTCTTTTCCGCGCAAGCCTTGCGGATTATGCTCGTCCTCGCCATCGTCGCAGGCATTGCGATTGTGCTGAGTCTCGTGGCACCTTGTCGCAAAGCCTTTGCAAAAGCACCGAGAGTGTTTCTGGGGGTTGCGGGTGTCCTCGTTTTAGTTGTGTGTTTTATTGCAGGTTCACCCCAAGAGGGTGACAGAGCCACCGTCGTAAGAATGCCTTTCAAAGTTCCTGGCTCCGAACCCAAAACCGCGCAGATTCGCCCCGAAGCTAGACTGCAACAACTGCCGGCTATTCTCGGTGTACCCGCAGGAACCTCTGGCACTGTCGTTCGCCCTGTCAACTATGCACCCATCGTTGCACTCCTTGCTGGTGCACTCGCATTTTTAATTGCACCTAGATTTCTGAGGCGTGGTTGGCTTATCAGGCTTATCGTCACGCTCGTGGTTGCAGCCATTGGTTTTGGTGTCGCGCTCGGGCTCGGGCTTAGTAATGTCAATACACCTATTCCACCTACACGCATCAACGGCGCATTTATCCTCGCACTTGCAGCGGCTGTGTTTGTTTATTTTTTCCTCTGGCGTACCAAGTGGGGTTATGAACTCCGCGCAGTAGGTCTGGCTCCAAAAGCCGCCGAATACGGCGGCGCAAATATTGCACGCAACACCGTTGTAACGATGACACTAAGTGGCGCACTCGCGGGGCTGGCGGCATGTCATTACGTGCTCGGAGGAACGCTCGAGGATTACTCCTTGCGCCAAGCTATTCCGCTTAACGACGGTTTTGATGGTATCGCCGTTGCACTGCTCGGTAACAACACACCACTCGGTGTGGTTCTCTCGGCTATTTTGTTTGGTATTCTTAAAAACGGCGGGATTGTTCTGAATTTAACGTTCAACGATTTGAACCGCTACGTCGTCAGTATGATTTTGGCCCTCGTCGTGTTGTTTATTGCTGCAAAAGGTTTCTTGCCCGAATGGATGACGAATCCGCTAAAACTTATGGCTGCACAAGAAGAAAAAGCACAAGCGAAGCAAGATGCCTCTGGTCAAAAGAAGGTAGCCTGATGCAAAAGCCATGCCACAAAATATTTAACAAAGATTTCAAATCAAATTGTAACGACATTGATGTCTACCGTACCGTAGGGGCAAGGGCCCCCTCGCCCCTACACAACTATAAACGGATTTTATTTTTCACGACAACCGATTTTGCCTCGAGGTCTCGCTATGGATACTGATTTACTGATTAGCTTTTTCGCGGCCACACTGCGCTCGACTACGCCGCTTTTATTTGCAGCACTTGGTGGACTTTTCAGTGAACGTGCTGGCGTAACGAATATCGCGCTCGAGGGCATCATTATATTTGGTGCGCTCGGTGCAGCCGTAGGCACGCAACTTATCGAGGCTCCCTTTATCGCCGAACGACCTAACGCTATTGTCGCTTACGCACCTTGGCTCGGTCTTCTGATTGGTGTTGCCCTGGGTGCACTCATTGGTTGGCTTCACGCGGTCATCAGTATTCGTTACAAAGCCGACCAAGTGATTTCGGGAACAGCGATTAACCTCATGGCTCTCGGTATTCCCGCACTCGTGTTAACCGGTCTCTATGACAACACCTCAAACTCTACCGCTGTCGTCAACCGCTTACCCCAAGTGGCTGGCTACAGCCCGCTCGTGTATCTCGCTTTTTTACTCGTGCCTGTCGTCTGGTACGTGGTCTACCGCACACCTTTTGGTCTGCGCTTGCGCTCCGTGGGCGAACACCCCGAAGCCGCCGATAGCGTGGGCATCAACGTGCGCCGTGTGCGCTACTACGCGGTGATCCTCTCAGGTATTTTGGCTGGGCTGGCAGGTGCCTATCTCAGTATTGGCAACTTAAATCAATTTACCGCGAACATGTCTGCGGGTCGTGGCTTTATCGCACTCGCCGCGCTTATTTTTGGCAAGTGGAATCCTTGGGGCGTGCTCGGTGCCACACTGCTCTTTGGTGCTTTCGACGCACTAAGAATTCAACTTGGTGGTGGTAATTTTCTCCCGCCGACGGTGCTCGAGTCCGTTCCCTTCATCCTAACCATGCTCGTGCTCGCAGGCTTCATTGGCCGCGCAGTAGCACCGAAGGCGATTGGAAAACCGTTTGAAAAATAGCTTGTGGTTTGTAGCTTGTTGTCTGTGGGAAAACCTACATCCTACAAGCCACTGGCTACTAGCCACTGACCTTTTGATAAAATCATTTGCAGATAAACTACACTCTTGGCAACTTTGGAGGAAACCCCATGCCCTTTGACCGCCGTTCTGGACTTCTGCTTCACCCAACCTCACTCCCTGGCAAGTACGGGATTGGCACGCTCGGACAAGACGTTTTTAACTGGCTTAATTTTTTAGAAGCAGCCGGCCAGCGGCTTTGGCAAGTGATGCCACTTGGCCCTACAGGGTATGGCGACAGCCCCTATCAATGTTTTAGTGCCTTTGCGGGTAATCCATATCTCATTAACCTCGAGCAACTCGTACACGACAACCTCTTAAGTGAAAGTGATTTAGCAAACGCGCCAAGTTTTCCTGAAGACAAAGTGGATTACGGCCCGGTGATTTCGTTTAAGCTTGACATGTTGAATAAAGCATTTCAGCATTTCAGCACTTCAGCAACAACCGAACAACGCGATAGGTTTAATGTGTTTACACAGAGTAAAGCTTCGTGGCTCGAGGACTTCGCCCTGTTTATGGCCTGCAAAGAAGCCCACGGTGGGCAGTCTTGGAATCACTGGGATGCGGACATACGCGCCCGCAAACCTAAGGCTCTCTCCCAGTGGCGCAGCAAACTAACGGATGAAATCTCGAAGCAAAAATTTTGGCAGTGGCTCTTTTTTGAACAGTGGACAAAGGTCAAAAACTACGCCAACAGCAAAGACATTAAAATCATCGGCGACATTCCTATCTTTATTGCCTACGACTCTGCCGATGCCTGGTCAAACCCTGACCTCTTTTATTTTGACGAGGGCGGCAACCCAACTGTCATTGCCGGCGTACCACCCGATTACTTCAGCGCAACAGGACAACGCTGGGGGAATCCGCTCTACCGTTGGGACGTGATGGCAAAACAAAACTACGCTTGGTGGATTGAACGCTTTAAAGGAACCCTGGAACTCGTAGACATCGTTCGCGTAGACCACTTTCGTGGCTTTGAAGCCTATTGGGAAATCCCTGCAGCGGAAGAAACCGCGATTAAAGGCGCGTGGGTAAAAGCACCCGGTGCAGACCTCTTCAAAACCGTGCGCGAAGTTTTGGGTGAACTGCCCATCATCGCCGAAGATCTAGGTGTGATTACACCTGAAGTTGAAAAACTTCGTGATGATGCTGGCTTCCCTGGTATGAAAGTGTTGCAGTTTGCCTTTGCTGGTGATGCCGCTGACCCGTACTTGCCCCACAACTACCCCAGAAACAGCGTCGTGTATTCTGGCACGCACGACAATGACACGACCAAAGGTTGGTACGCTGGCACAACCGAAAAAGAACGCGACTTTGTAAGAAAATATTTAGCCCGCAATGACGACAACATCACGTGGGATTTTATCCGTCTCGCCTTTGCCTCTGTTGCAGATACAGCAGTGGCACCTCTGCAAGATGTTTTAGGACTTGGCAGCGAAGGACGAATGAACACCCCAGGCTTGGCCTCTGGAAATTGGAATTGGCGGTTTACCTGGGAGCAGTTACCGTATTGGATTGCTCCGCAGCTTAAGGAGATGGCGGAGTTGTACAGGAGGTTGGCGAGTGGGGGGGCGGTGGATACGCCGTATAGACAGTCGACAATCGAATAGGTTTATTCTACCTTCAGAAAAATACAGTCAAAATTAGCCTATTGCTAACTGATAAATTTTATACATATCGCAAAATCATTTTTTGTTTATTGTGTAGATAAGGATGGCTAACTTTGAGCAACTTGGCTTCAAAATTGAAAAAACTATCGTAGTTTTTTCACCAAATACAAAAAGTATCTAAATAAAGCTCTAATCATTAAACTTGGAGTTCAGTATAGAGTGGTGTTGCTACTTTTAGGGAAGTAGCAACACACAGGTTCAGCAAGAATCTTTTACTTCTTGCCGCGTTTAATGGTTTCGACTACAGAACCTTTTTTGTCGTTGCGGGCCTTATCGACGGGCTGGAACCTTCCCGTGCCTGCGTCTCTACCAATCTTAGAAGTTTTTGCCATACTCACCTCCTTTCACTACTTATTTTTTAAGTAGTAATTTATAGTAGGGGCATAATATGTGAATGTCAAGGAACCTAACAAATATAACGTCTTGTGTTGGATAATTTACAACTTACCACCTGCAAGTTTGTAAATGAAAATCAATCTCTTTTGTTAAGCAACTAAGCAATTACTTAGCAGGCAACTTCGGAAGGGTAATAATGAACTTTAGATATTATGTTTTTAGTCTAGGAATGCTTGTACTTACAATAGTTCTAAGTCAAACAGCACAAACTACCATGACAGAAACTCTAGCCACCACCCACTGGACACTCCAAACCCACACCTCAGCGTCGGCAGAACATATACCCCTCGAGTCCGCCCCCATCACCTTAACTCTAGACTCAGGGGGTCAGCGCGTCACCGGCTCGTCAGGTTGCAACACGTATTCTGCGAAGGTAACACTCGAGTCACCTAGCATCACGATAGCCACACCCACCACAACCTTAAAAGCCTGCGCGGACGACATTATGGAACAAGAGCTAACGTTTCTAGAGGCACTTCCAAACATCACAACACTTGAAATTGAAGAAGAACAACTCATCCTTTCAGGCAATGAGCAGCGTTTAGTGTTTGCAAGAGACAATGTAACAAGCAAATAATAAGAATAAGCAAACAATAAGGTAGAGAGAAGAAGTTTGAAAGCTACAAGCAAAAAAGCCTTCGCCCTCTGCCCCAGCAAGTATGAAATGATAGAGACCCGTGACGAGTCTCACTTTGCAAAACCTCAGCAAATCCTTTGGCTCTACTCCCGCCGTTAAAGACCTCAACCTGCAGGTTACAGGGGGAAGTCTCGTCGCGCTGCTCGGGCCGTCAGGTTGTGGCAAAACCACCACGCTACGCATGATTGCTGGTTTAGAAACACCGAGTGCAGGAGACATCCTATTTAATGATACGTCTGTTCTGTCTTTGGCTACACATAAGCGCAATATCGGCATGGTCTTTCAGCGTTACGTGCTGTTCGCACACATGAATGTAGAAAAAAATATCAGCTTTGGCTTGCGGATGCGCGGACTCGAGACATCTCACATCAACCAGCGTGTTGCTGACGTGCTCGAGATTGTGCAACTGCAAGGTTTGGAAAAACGCTTTCCAAGCCAACTTTCCGGCGGGCAACAGCAGCGCGTAGCCATTGCCCGCACCATCATCACACAACCAAGCATTTTACTGATGGACGAGCCACTTTCTAATCTTGACGCACAGTTACGTGATGATATGCGTACCTTTATTCGTGAGTTGCAAAAGCGGCTTAGCATCACCACACTCTTTGTCACGCACGACCAAAGCGAAGCGTTAGAACTTGCCGACAAGGTAGGTCTAATGATGGATGGTGAACTCGTCCAATGTAATTCACCACAAACGCTCTTCAAACAACCCAGAACAAAACGCATTGCAGAGTTTTTAGGCTCGAGTAACTTTCTTGAAGGTGTCATCAAAGCAAAGAGTGAAACCTCGTGCGTCATCGAAGCTCTAGGCACAAACTTACAGATTGCACAGACACCGAGACAAACTAGCGGTGAAAGCGTTACAGCAACCATTCGCCCCGAACACATTGAAATTACAAAAGACAAAAAAATCATAAAAGGCGAAGTTCCCAACAGTATAAGAGCAACTGTTGTAGAAGCTATCTATTCAGGTGGCATGATTCAATATAAAGTTCGAGTGGGCAATACCGAGTTGGAAATTAAAGAGCGTTCGCTCGAGACTTATCACGTCGGTGATGATTTGCAGCTTCGGCTTGCCCCAGAACATCTGTGGATTTTTGAATAAGGTGGAGATTAGTAGAAAGGAGAAAAACTTCTACCTTCTACATTCTCCCTCTTGTAGTCTGCCCTAGTGATAAAAGCGTGATAATTCTTCTCCCGAAAATGTGTAGGCTCGAGCGAGTCACTTTTGCTTTGTGATGACATACGTTATAAACTTTTAGGCTGGAGAGAAAATGAAAAAATTATTTTGTTTATTGGCCTTATTCCTACACCTACTTACGTTTGCTCAACCTAATGAAGCTGAAAGTTTCCGTGAAGATTTTTTAGCGGAGAAACTTTCTTGGGAACAGGTTTTAGCACGCGCCACCGAAGAAGGCGAAGTCAATTGGTATCACTGGGGTGGCAGCGAAGAACTCAATACTTGGATTGAGAGCGTGGTCAAACCGGATTTGGCAGAGCTGGGCATCACACTTAAAACATCACGCATCACAAACACGCGCGACGCGGTGGATTTAGTTCTGGCAGACAAAGCTTCCGGACGCGGACTTGGCGAAGGTGCTGTAGACGCAATTTGGATTAACGGCGAAAACTTTTTTACCTTGTCGAGTCAGGGATTAAATTTTGGAAGTTTTGCTGATAAACTGCCCAACTCGAACTACTTTCATTTTGACCCAGAAAATCCAGCATCGGGGCCAAATCTTTTTGACTTTGGCTATCCCACTAATGCCGAAGAAATCCCTTGGTCAGGTGATCAATTCCTTTGTTTTATAGACACCGCGCGTTTACCACGCGAAGAAGCCCCCAAAGATTTTGCAGAGCTAGAAACGTGGTTAAGTGCCAATCCAGGACGATTTACCTACATTCGCCCACCACAATTTAATGGCAATACGTTTGTGCAGAGTGTGCTTTACGCGCTCAACCCCGACGGCACAGGAGCCACACCCTTTCAACAAAATGCTAGTGAGCTGGGCGCAGCCGAATTTACGCGCTTAGCTGAACCTGCTTACGATTATCTAAAGCGTATTGAGCCTTCGCTGCTTGGTGGTAACAGTGGTGAAGTCATTTATCCTGAAGATGATGCGGGGCTCGAGGCTCTTTTTAGCAATGGCGAAATTGATATGGGTTGCAAGTTTGGTCTTTACAATACAACCCTTGCGATTGAAACAGGAGTCTTTCCAGAAAGTGCGGAAAATATTATCTTTCCTAAGGAAGGCATGATTAAAAATAAAAATTTTATTGGCATCCCTTTTAACGCACCAAATCCTGCTGCTGCTTTAGTGTTAGCCAACTACTTGGCGAGTCCAGAAAATCAAATTTCTAAGCTTGCCACCATTGGTTATGCACTTGGTGTAGATGCAGATTTACTGAAGGGTGAAGACCAAGTCGAAGCCGCTGAAGTTGCACCGAGTTTGGCGGGTGTCACCTTAGAAGAACTTTCCAAAGCAACCGTTCCTGATACAAATGCTTCTCTCGTCAATGTCATTGAAACCGTGTGGCTCGAGTTTATTGGCAAAAAATCCGAGGAGCTTTTTGGGAATATTGTAAACGCAGCATTTGAAGGACTCGAGTGAAAAATTTTTAAGCGCACATATCCCACTCAACACCATTCCTCGTCATTGCGAGCCTCCTATTTCATTGAGTTAAGTATCTACAAGCTTAAGCATTGCAACAGCCGCGAAGCAACCTCGGTTTTTATTACTTCGCTACACTATCAGCATGATGAGATTGCTTCGTGGCCGCAACTACAGTAAAGCGAGTATGTTGTAGTCTACTTTCAATGGAGACTTGCAATGACAAGAACAGATAAGTTGATGCGAAATGCGCCTCATACAAAAAAACAGCGATTTTATATCATCTTCAATCTAGCTCCCGTACTGGGTGTTTTACTGGCTTTATTCGTGGGTTCATTGTTTGTGTCGTTACTACAAAGTTTTGGTTATGCACCCCTTTATGGCATTAATGAATTCCCTACCACAAAGTATTACCTCGAGCTTTTTCAGGAGAGAGGGTTTTGGTTGTCGCTGGGTTACACGTTTTACTATGCACTCGTACCTACGATACTCGGCACCGTGCTTAGTATTTATTTAGCTTTGCTTCTACGTAAACGTTTTGCTGGGCGCAAATTTTTTCAGTTTATTTTCAAGTTACCCCTTATGATTCCCTATCTCGTCGGTGTTGCCCTAACGATTGTGCTTTTTGCGAATGGTGGCATTATCGCTCGAGTCTTGTATGCGCTAGGTTTCATTGATAGCACCCAGGAGTTTCCGCGTCTCCTTTATAGCCGCGCGGGTTGGGGCATTATATTTGTCTATCTCTGGAAGCAAATTCCCTTTAGCACACTCGTGTTATCCTCTGTGCTTTTTGGATTGGGGCAAGAGCACGAAGAAGCTGCTGCAACACTCGGCGCAACTCCTTGGCAAAGATTTTGGCATGTCACTCTGCCCCAGCTTGTACCTGGTATTGTCTCTGCTAGTCTTGTTGTCTTTGCGTTTAACTTTGGAGCGTTTGACGTACCATTTATTTTAGGCGGCGGTTTTCCAAATACACTAAGTGTAGAAGCGTGGCGTGCATTTGATAACGCGGATTATTCACGTCGACTTCGTGCTATGGCCATTGTGATGGTCATTGCGGTACTCTCGAGCCTCATCCTTTTCAGTTATTTGTGGCTCTACCGCCGCTTTGAACGAAACCGAGGCCGCGTATGAACGGGCTCTCCCCTTTTCAAAGATTTTATTTAATCTTTACAAGCATTGCTGTGCTGGGGCCATTTCTTCCACTTGTTGTTGCGTCGTTTGCGTTTCGTTGGAGCTGGCCAGCTATTCTACCGAGTGCGTGGTGGTGGGAAGCCAGGGGCAGTGCGCGTTTACCAATGGGTTGGGATTATATTTTTTCACCCGCCTCGAGAATTCTCGAGGCCACACTCAATACTGTATTTATTGGGCTTGCTGTTACCTTGTTCTGCTTAGTGATTTGTTTACCTGCGGCACGGATTTTGGCAAGAGAAAAATTTTGGGGCAAGAGCGGGCTCGAGTTTTTTCTGTTCACACCGCTTATCGTGCCAGATATCGCCGTAGGTTTGGGCATTCTTATCATGTTTATTCATCTTGGTTTAGCAGGAAACCTGTTCGGTATTATCCTCGTGCATTTGCTGCCAACGCTTCCTTACATGGTGCGCGTGCTCACGTCGGTGTTTCAGGGACTAAGCCGCGACTATGAAGAACAAGCAAGGGTACTAGGTGCAAACAGTTTCAAAATACTTTGGCATGTCACGCTGCCCATGCTGCTTCCTGGAATATTGGCGGGAAGTCTGTTTGCTTTCTTAGTGTCATCAAATGTTTTCCTGTTGACATTTTTTATTGGACAAGGGCGCATCGAAACCTTACCAACTTTATTGTTCTCAAAAGTGGGGAGTGGTGGAGTCCTAGACCCTGTAAGCGCAGGCATCGCCCTCATTGTGTCACTACCAGGAATTATCTTGCTGATCATTACTGAGCGGTTTATTAACGAAGGGATTTTTGCAAAAGGTTTTGGCGGTTAGCATGTTATCCAACCTTGGTACTACATGCTAAACGGCTCTATCTACAACGTAAGAAATATAGCTTTCCCCTGCGGGGCTTGGTATGACCAAACTTCGTGGTATAACTAAACACCGTGCAGAATCAACGTTTTTTTGACCCCCAAACCGCCTACTATTTTAAGGTTGCGAACAAGGCCCTAGATACTGTTCTTGTACCGATGATCGAACCTGACTGGAGCATTTTTAAGCTCAGGCTCGAGCGGCACTTCCAAAACCTGCTTGATGCACTCGAAGTTCTTTATGGTGGGCGCAAAGATTTCGAGAGCGTCATCACGCGCCTCGTTGTGCAAATGGCAGAAACTTACAGTCAGCGCGATGAGAGCTTAAAAGTGTTAGACCTCGAGCGCGACCTTACACCCGATTGGTTTCAACGCGAAAACATGATGGGCTATGTGTTTTATGTTGAACGCTTCGCGGAAACAATTCGAGGCATCGAAAAGCACATAGACTATCTAGAGGAACTTGGCGTGAGTTATGTTCATCTCATGTCGCTCATTCGCCCACGCGAGGGTGAAAGTGACGGCGGCTTTGCCGTGCTCGATTATAAAGACGTTGACCCCAAGCTTGGCAGTATGGATGATTTAGAACAGCTTTGCTCGAGCTTTCGGGAACGCGGCATTAGTGTCTGTGTAGACTTGGTATTAAATCACTGTGCCAAAGACCATGAATGGGCTATGCGGGCCAAAGCTGGCGAGAAAAAATATCAAGATTACTTTTACATGTTTCCTGACCGCATCATGCCTGATGCCTACGAAAAAACTCTCCCTGAAATTTTCCCTGATTTTAAGTCAGGGAATTTTGTTTACTACGAAGACTTAAAGCAATGGGTTTGGGTAACGTTTAATGAATTTCAGTGGGACTTGAATTGGACAAACCCAGAAATCTTTTTAGAGATTGCAGATATCTTGTTGTACTTAGCAAACAAAGGCGTGGAAGTGTTTCGCCTCGATGCCGTGGCTTTTATGTGGAAACGCCTTGGCACGAACTGTCAAAATCAACCTGAAGTCTTTGCAATTTTACAAGCCCTACGTGCTGTATCGAATATTGCTACTCCATCGGTCATTCACAAAGCTGAGGCGATTGTTGCACCGGATGAACTTATTAAATATTTTGGTCTAAAAGAACACCACGGTAAAGTCTCGCACTTGGCTTATCACAATGTCTTTATGGTGCAGTATTGGTCATCGCTAGCTAGCCGTGATACGCGCCTTATGACACACGTGATGCGCGAGTTTCCATCTGCACCAAGTAACACTGCCTGGACGACTTACATTCGCTGTCACGATGATATCGGCTGGGCCATCACCGATGAGGACGCACGTGATGTCGGGCTCGAGGGCTTTTTACACCGCAAGTTTTTGTCAGATTTTTATTCGGGCGAATTTGAAACAACCTTTGCAAAAGGTGATGTGTTTCAGTTTAATCCCGCTACGGGCGATAGACGCATCTCCGGAAGCTTTGCAAGCCTCGCTGGTTTAGAGCAGGCTCTAGAAAAAAATGACCCGCACCTTATTGGCCTAGCCGTGCAGCGCATCCTCATGGGTCATGCGCTGATGTGTGGTTTTGCAGGCGTGCCGCTTCTCTATATGGGCGACGAACTTGGGATGCTCAATGATTATAGTTACAAGAATGTTCCCGAGCACGCGGCCGATAACCGCTGGTTACATCGTCCGCGTATGGATTGGAAGGAAGCAACGAAACGAAATAAAGAGGGTGCTATAGAAGAGCGTATCTTCACAGGTGTAAAGAATATTATCAAAGCTCGCAAACGCACATCGCAACTGCACGCGGGTATCCGCAGTGATATTTTAGATACAGGTCACCCACACGTATTCGCTTATGTGCGCAAGCATCCACTTGGCAATTTGCTGTGTCTTTATAACTTTACCGAAGGCGTGCAGTGGTTTCGTAGCTATTGGCTTTATGACCAAGGTATTTTTTCGGTTTATGACACACTTGGTGAAACATTTATAATTGTCGTAGATGACCATATTACCTTGCAGCCTTATCAAGGTTTATGGTTAGTCAATAAACCGTAAAAACGGCATGCTACGCTTTGATTCAGTGCCACTTTGCGCTTCGGTACTTGACCACAAAAGTTCATTCGCACGGCAGTACAAAGCTTATTCCCTCAACAAAGCTGCTTTGCTCATAGACCTTGCTTGCGGTCATGTTTTATTGTGCAGTAACGACATCATGACTTCATGGCTCGCCCTGGGTTGCAAAGTCTGTCATCGTGTACAAAGTCTGTCATCGTGTAGGTCAAGTTCACTGCGCTGACCAGCGATAATGGCATTAGTCCACCTGACTTGGCTACTTTTGACCTCGCTTCATCCCTTAACACGAGCAAATCTTATAGTCTTGCTTAAATCCTGACCTAAAGAGTAACGTTCGTTTCTCCGCCCAACCACTGCACCCAAAGATTCTTTTCGGCTTTTTTTAGATTTACAGTAACAGGGTCACCTGGCATGAGGTCAAGAAAGTTATCACTGGAAGCAGTGTTGAGCCACACACCTTTCGCAGGTTTTTGAACACTGAGTTGGAGCTGTGTGTTATGGAGTGTTTTCGCCTCGAGTCCTGGATTTGGAATCTCGTAGTGCTTAAAGGGTTCACTCCACAAACTCGTGCGGGCAACGACGGTGTTGCCTTGCCGTAATTTGGCGTTTACGACCATTGCATTGTTGGTTTGCCAAACGCCTAGTTCTGTTGAGCTGTTTGGGTTTAGGGTTACGTCTCTTGTTTCAGCCGCGATTTCTTTACCAGCAAAATCGTAGGCGCGTAACTCGAGCTTCAAGGTTTGCGTTTTATCTTCGCGGGTGTTGCCCCAAATTTCGCAGCCACTCGCAGTGCGCCAGAGTCCTACCACGGTAGGTTCTAATTCGCGTTTTATGGTGTAGTAGGCAGGTTTTGCAACGCCAAGACTATCCACGAGGGCCCAACTGCTCACCGGCCAGCAGTCATTGAGTTGCCACACCAAGGCACCTGAGACCGCGCGTTTACCTGGCACGCACCAACGGCGGCGGAAACAGGTGTAGGCATATTTCATGGCTTCGCCTTGAATAAATTGCGTGGCGTAAACATAACCCTTCAGCGTCACAGGATCACGTAGGTTGTCGGCGATGTACACCGCGATTCGGCGGTGGCCGTCGGGCGTGCCATCCGGGAGAGCAGCTTTGTTGTGATGAACCACTGTGCGGCTCTGTGGGAAACGTTCCCCTTCAGGCGTGACGCTTTCTAAGGTAGCTAAAGCGGGGTAGCCTTGCATACCAAATTCGCTTAAAAAGCGGGCCTCGAATTTGTAATAATCTTGATAAGGAGCCATGCCACCATGCCAAATATCCCAGGTGTGACGGTCACCAATCGTTTGGTCAAAGCTGTTGGGGCCACCTGACGGGCTACCTGGCCAATAAAAGCGGCCAGCGTCAAGTCGTTGGCAAATATCAGGCAAAAGTTTTTCATAGATGGCTCTCGCTTCAAAGGTGCTGGGGTCACCTTTTTCGCCGTACTGACCAACGCTTTCTGCAATAGCATAGTCTTCGTTGTTACCGCACCACACCGCTAAGCAAGCGTGATGACGCAAGCGTTTGATATTGGCTTCGGCTTCTTTTGTAACACTCGTCATAAAGTCTTCGTGAATAGGATAGATGCCACACGCAAAAAGAAAATCTTGCCACACCATAAGACCGAGTTCGTCGCAGATGTTATAAAACACGTCGTCTTCGTAGATGCCACCAGCCCACACACGCAGCATTGTCATGTTTGCGTCCTTGGCATTAGTAATGCGTTCGCGGTAGCGTGCTTCAGACATACGGTTTAAGAGTAAATCTTCAGGAATCCAGTTGGCACCGCCGACAAACATGTCTATGCCGTTCACACGAAAGTAAAAGCTCGAGCCCTTTTCGCCTTGCACGCTTTCTTGAATGACTTGGATGTCACGGAAGCCAAGTTTAAAAGTTTTTGTCTCACTGTTTGTTTTAACAACGAGTTGATAGAGCGGTTGTTGGCCATAACCGTTGGGATACCAAAGCTCAGGTTGCTCGAGTTTGAAGGTATGGTTTGTACCTGTGACACTATTTAATATCACAGTATCTAAAAGTTTTCCATTAGGGGCATGTAGCTCGAGTGTCACCTCGCTGGCCTTGTCCTGTGAAGTGTTACTTTGTGAAGTGTTGCTTTGTAATGTGACAGTCACTTCCAAATCGGCTTTTGCAAAATCAGAGGAAAGTTTTGGTGTGGTTAAGACTTCAGCAATGCGTGTGTTGTAGCTTTCAACATAAACATCTTTCCAAGGCCCGAGACACATGATGACAGGGCCCCAATCCCAACCATAGTGATACTGCGCTTTGCGAACAAAAAGACGGCTGCTGTCGCCATTCCAAAAAGGGCGTTTACCATGTTTTTGCTCGACTTCGCGCCCACGTCTAAGCGCAGACTCGAAGAGGATGGTAAGTTCGTTGTCACCAACTTTGGCGAGTTTTTTAATATCTACGCGGTGGGGTACAAACATGTTGTCGCTCTCGAGAATCGTTTGTCCATTAAGCTCAACTTTGGCAAAGGTATCGAGCCCATCAAAGCAGAGGTCTACGTGAGCTTGGCTTAACAGCTCCTGGCTTAGTTGAAAGGTCGTGCGGTAAAGCCAATCGCTTTGTCCCACCCACTGAATGTCTTTTTCATTGAGACCATAAAACGGGTCAGGAATAAGTTTAGCCTCGAGTAATGTTTGGTGTACGGTGCCTGGTACCTTAGCATCTAGCCAGGTTGCGGTCTTTTGATAATCGTTACTCTTTTGATTGTCCTTACCCTGTTGTTTAAGTTGCCAATCACTAAGCTTAAGTTTATTCATGACCTACCTTTGCCTCAGGAATTTTTGTCTACTTTGTGCATATTGACTTTATACGCTTTGTTTACTAAACTTAAGATTAGCATCCTCGAGCGTTTTACGTCAAATAGCAGGTATCATCTGGTTATAGATAAAATCCGTTGAACGTATGTTGCTCTGAACAGCGATTGTGATGATACCTGCTATTTGGAAGCACAGACATATTTTATGACAAACCCTACTCCTACCATCCGTGATATTGCTAAGCGTGTCGGCGTTTCAATCGGCACGGTGTCGCGTGCGCTGAAAGGCCAAAGCGGCTTAACCGAAGAAACACGCCAACACGTGTTAGCTGTAGCGGAAAGTCTTGGCTATGACCTAGGGCGGTTGCGCTCGGTTAGGCCTAAGCGCATTTTGTTTTTAACCGAGCGCAAACGTGGTGATATCGTTCATAACCCGTTTTACGCACCTGTGCTGCACGGAGCTGAAGATGCGTGCCGTCAGGAGGGTGTGGCTCTTTCTTACAACACACTCGCCCCTGGCGATAACGTGCCAGAAATTTTGCGGATTCAAGACCCAGATGCACTGCTCTGTGTCGGTAGTTTTGAAGCGGCCCTCCTCGAGCCTTTGCGCTCCTATTCGCTCGTACTTGTAGACACCTACACGGAAGATTTACCCTCGGTTAATAGTGACAATGTGGCAGGTGCCTACCAAGTGACCCAACATCTCATCGCGCTTGGGAAACGGCGTATTGCCTTTTTAGGTGGACCCCCGTATTACAGCATCGTGCAGCGACTCGAAGGTTACCGCCAGGCCCTACGTGATGCAGGCTTAGAACCAGAGGAAGGGCTCGAGCAGCACGCCGCTCAAGAATTTCCGTCGCTCGCACATGACCTAGTCAAGACCATACTTTTAGCAAAGCCCCGCCCTGATGCCATCGTGGCTTATAACGATACCTTCGCTCTAGCTACACTTGCTGCTTGCCAGCAATTAGGTTTGGGCGTTCCGCAGGATGTTGCAGTAGCAGGCTACGATGACATCAGCGAAAGTGAGCACAGCATTCCCCCTTTAACCACAGTTCGGGTAGACAAAGAAGCGATGGGTCAAGAAGCCGTACGTTTACTACTGCATCCTCGAGTGCGCCAGCAAACGCAGGTCGTGTCGCCAGTGCGCTTAGTTGTACGGGAGAGTACGCGAATTAGCAAAAGTTGAAGTAGAGGTTAAACGAATAGCCTGCACCAAAAATAGATGCAGGCTTAGAACTCTTGAAGAGTTTGGATAGAAGAGCTTCAAAGAAATTTAGCTACTCTGTTGCGGGGCATTTATCAAATTCGTAGTTTTCGTTAGGTTCAGCTTTCACCACAGAACTAGTCTCGGTGCTGCTTTCTTTAACTAATGTAACGACGAAGTAGTTTAGAGATTCACCTTCAAAGGTGTGACTGAGTGGTTTATATCCTTGTGCTGATACATCTAATTTGTAACCACCTTCAGATAAGCCGTAACCACCTGTCTTTGCACAACCGATAGTATCTGTCAAAAGGGGTTTGACCTCATCGAATTCAAGAATTGTAACATTGACAAATACGCCATTTATAGGCTGACCTAGATCATTTTCTACAAAGACACTCACATCTACAGCCTCATCTACTTCGCTGTACTGACAACTTGGTAGAGTTACCAGTAGAGAAAGCAAGAAAAAATACAACAAAGCTCGTTTCAACTTTCATCTCCTCAATTTAGAAACTAATATTCAAGTCGTTTGTAATTTTCTGATACGTTTTCACATTTTAGTACCAGTTAACTACAATGTTACCATTTGCATCACTACAAACTAAGCCTATAGAGTTGATTACATCACCAGACCTCATACGAAGTCCCTTCACAGCGGGATAAGTGCTAGGGCAAGCATAAACTTTGTCTGAAGAGCCACCACTACCGCCAATGCGTCCAGATTGTGCGCCATTACTACAGGTGGCTTGGATTGAATCAAGTTTGCTTCCAGTTCTTAAACGCATACTAGTGATGTAGTTATACCAAATCTTTACGGTAGTGACGCATAAGATGTAAACTAAGGGATGAGCCGAAAGGTAGACCCGATTGAGTGGGAAGAAAATCCAGAAAAGCTAGAGAAGCTGTACCGACAGGAGAAAAACGTAGAGAAGCGCAA
>JBOFGY010000058.1:0-10622 GCA_051649365.1 Trueperaceae bacterium | reverse complement strand
GAGAGCGGGATTCCCAGTCGTTCACACGTCTCCTTGACCGTGTATCCCTGGTCTTCGACCAATCTGGCTGCGTCTAGCTTGAATTCGACACTGTATTCCCGTTTGTCCTTCTTTGCCGTTGCCATCCTAGACCTCCTGTTGTCCTATAGTCTCTTCCTTTTGTGTCTAGGACTCCAGACCAACTCCATCCTGTGCTTACGGCGAACTTAAAGACGAGCTGGCTATTAAGTACAACGATGATTCGATTGAGTATACCAAGGCTAAAACTGATTTTATCCAAGAGGTTTTTGACAAGATTCAGGATGAAAGAGGGTTGCCTCGAGTGAGTGTGTGGGAAGACTAAAAATCCCCTCGAGCTAGCTCGAGGGGATTCTCTCTGACGACCCTGGTTAAACCCGAGCGTCAGTTACTATTCTACTGTTAACCACATTTGCTATAACCGCAAACCTCACACTTCATGCAGCCTTCTTCAAAGCGTAAGTGCTTTCCGCCGCACTCGGGGCAAGCTTTGCCGCCCTTGGTTTTTTCGGTATTTTCGACACCTGCGGTCTCGAGGGCTACCGCGATAAGATCAGCTTTCGAGGCCACCATGCGCCCTTGATAGGTGCCGTACATGCCGCCGTTAATGCCGCGCAGCGTCTTCACGACAACCTCCGCAGGTACACCGTATTGCAAGGCGATAGAAACCATACGCCCTAAAGCTTCAGAATCCGCATTGGCTTCGTCGCCGGCTTTACCTGATACGATAAACACTTCTGCAGGCAAACCATCTTGACTATTAACGGTGACATAGAAACCGCGCTTTTCGCCACCGGGCATCATCAGTTTGACGACATCGGTAAAACCTGAGAGTCTGCCTGGGCGGTCAAAGAAGGGTTCACCTGGAAAGTATTCTGTGCGTGCGGTGGGTGTGGATGCCGCAACGGGTGTAGCAATGCTGGGTATTACAACAACAGGAGCTTGGCTTGTCGTGGTGTCATCGCTAAAGGATTTTTGATCTTCTTTTTTCTCAGCTTTGGTTGACAAGACTTGGAATTGGCGGCTGCCGTCGCGGTAAACCGTGATGCCTTTGCAGCCTGTTTCAAAGGCGAGACTGTAGGCACGGAAGACATCTTCGACAGTGGCCTCGTTGGGCATGTTGATAGTTTTACTGATACTGTTGGCAATTTGCTTGCCGCCACCATCAAAACTCGATTGCACCACGCCTTGCATCCGCACGTGCGCTTCGGGTGAAATATCGTGGGCGCAAATCAGAACAGCTTTTACGTCATCAGGAATAAAATCTAAACCTTGCACGCTGCCGTGATTGTCTTGCACCGCCTGCACGACTTTTTCTAAATCCCATTGACCATCTTTCGTGTAGTCCTTGTCTTTCGTGTAGTCCTTGTGCGGTGTATGACGCTCGAGCAACTCTTGGAAGAGTGGGTGAATAAGGCTTGCGTACGCGTCACCGATTTTGCGGAAGACAAAGGGTGCAAACACAGGCTCGACACCGCTCGAGACACCCATGAGCATACTGGTCGTGCCGGTAGGGGCAACGGTCAATACAGCAACGTTGCGGCGTTCTGTTTTTACGCTGCTGTCTTTAATCGCAGGGAAGGCACCGCGCTCTTTAGCGAGATGTTCGCTAGCCCCTGTGGCATTATCACGGAGTTCGTCAATCATGGTGGCTACAGCGTCGCGGCCTCGTCTATCGTCGTAGCGGTAGCCCATCATGATGAGTGCGTCAGCTAAACCCATGACACCAAGTCCGAGGCGGCGTAATTTTAAGCTCATTTGGCGGTTGTCCTCGAGGGCAAATTTATTGACTTCCAACACGTTATCTAAAAAGCGGATACAGGTTTTTACATCGTCGCGGAAGCCTTCAACATCAAAGCCTTTCATACCAATGTTGGGGGTTTGCACATATGCTGCCAAGTTAATCGCGCCAAGGTCGCAAGGCTCGCCAGCGTATAATGGGATTTCGCCACACGGATTTGTAGACTTAATATCACCGAGGGTTTCACGCATCGCGTTTTGCTCGTTGATGCGGTCAATATAGATAAGGCCTGGTTCACCCGTTTGCCAAGCATGGTCGGCAATGTCCCATAATACACTCTGCCTATTATTTCCTTGCTTTGTTGCTTGCGCCATAAAGCCATCTGTTACGAGCACAGAAATATTAAAAGTGCTGATGTCACCCTCGGTTTGTTCACGCTCTAAATCTTTCGAGGTGATGAAATCTTTGATGTCTGGGTGAGTGATGGACATAGTGGCCATGCCTGCGCCACGCCGGGTTCCGCCCTGGCGAATTACTCTAAGCGTGGGCGCAAAAACATAACGCAGTGTCGCCACAGGCCCAGCATGGTCTGCACCACCAAGGGAGGCCCAGTACGCAAAGTTATCAAAGACTTCGACGGCGAAGCTCGAGGGCCCCGAACTGTTTCCACCTGAGCCGTTGACGGGTGTTCCTTCAGGGCGAAGACCGCTTAAGTCAAGAAGAACATCTTCACCTTTCAAGAGGCGCATAATCATGTCGCTGCCACCTTGCCAAATTTTTTCTACCGAGTCACCAACGGTGAGTTTAGGTAATGAGCTTGGCACATCGTTTTGCTCAATAAACGAAGCGTAGCGATAACCTTTGGTTACATACTTGCCATGCACCAAGTCCATGTAGGTGCCTGTTTTGATTTTTTCATAATCGGCGTGGTTTGGTGCAATCGTAATATAAAGTTGTCCTGCACCTTTAGTATAGCTACGTTTTGGCAGAAGGGGGTCGAGGCAGAGACCGTTGCCACCGCCAACTTTGGTCACAAGTGCCAGTTTTGTTGCTAGGTGCGTCACCCATTCGTTTGTACCAGGTGTTTGTGGTGAACCGTCCTGAACAAAGCAGTTCAGCACGTTCCCGTGTTGTGTGCCGGCGCCAGCCAGAACACGACCACCTGGGCAAAAGCGTTTACTCGTCATGAGGTCATAGAAGGCTTCCGTGTAAACACGCTTGTTCTCACCGTGTTCGGGGCTAGCTACCCAGCTAGCGACGCGGTGAAACATCCCTAGTAAGTCGTTGTCTTGGGGCATGAAGTACTGCCGTCTCGCAATGGCTACAGCATGTTCATCAAAGCTGGCCATAACTTCCTGGTCACTCTTGCGTGTGCCTTGGAACAACATCACATTTTTTTTTCTATTAACGGTAGCTTCTTTGCTTACGGTAACCTTCGCCATAACGCCTCCAGTGTGCTGACTTTTTACTTGAACTCTTTAAGCATTGAACGTAGTAGCCCCACTTTTTCTACCTTGTTCAACCGATAAAGAAGCGCAAAAAGTTTGGGATATTTTTAAGAACGTTTGTTTTGTGCAACTTCTTTGATAGCTCGGTCTAACGCTCTTCAGAAGCGTCTTTACCAAATTGTCTTTGTTCGGTACAACGTTCTTTGCTTTTGGAAAGATTATCATACTACATCTTGTATGTCAAAGAGTGATGAAAATACAAGATGTAGTACTATTTTAATGATTCATTTGAGTTAAAAGAAGTATTGGGAACCTTTGGAAGGGCTCATGTGGTAACTTAACAGCCTATAAAATACATGCTAACTCCTACTAGATATTGTAGGCAGTGCAAAAATTAACGCTAAAGACATAGTAGCATAATGTGTCAGATGTGTAAAGAGAGTAAGATGAGGGTTGGAGTAAAACCTTTAGACTCTAAAAGCTTTAACGCTTGTTTGCTCTTTGAGTTTCGAGCAAACGTTTTTGTAATCTTTTATTAAAGAGTAACCCGAGTATGTGAGTGGGTGTTGAGGTGGTCTTGTTGGTAACCTGAATTCGATGTTTCCAGTTATGGATAAGTAGAAGTAAGAGGTAAGACGCAAGAGGTTAAGGCATTTACGTCTCACGTTTTATGTCTTGCCTACTGTTACCTTTATTCAATCAATTTATAAGCCAAAGCCAAGCACGGTATGAACGTCTTCTGACAGACTTCATGAAGCACTTCATTGTTGCAACCAACGTGAACTCAAAACCCATTTCACCCTATTCAATTCGATAAACTTACGTATGGTTAAGGCAACCCTCGAGGATGTAGCAGTTTCTAACGACGGTGATTCATTTATGGTTCTTCTCTCAACTGAGAAAGGGTCTATCGTGCCGATAGCGGTGGGGGCTCTCGAGGCGATGTCTATTGCTCAGGGCCGCGCCAAAGAAAAATTTCCGCGTCCGCTCACGCACGACCTCATGCTTTCTGTTTTCGGTATTTTGAACGTCAGTGTCAAACGCATCGAAATTAGCGAGCTGCGTGACAATACGTTTTTTGCCAAACTCATTATCGAAAATCGCGGCATTGAATTTGAAATAGATGCTCGCCCCAGTGACGCGCTGGCACTCGCGGTTCGCAGTGAGGCACCCCTTTTTATTGATGCAAAAGTTGTCGAGCGTTCGGGCATTAGTGAGTTTTCAAAAGCGGTGGGTGGGGTAGAGGCTTAGTACTGATTCAGAAATCAACCTATTTGTTCTCCTAAAAAAGAGTCATTTGAGTTTTAGGATAGACTCTTAAAGTGAATAACCTCCACCCATATCATCTCTTACAATTTGCCCATTACGCAGCACGATAGTGCGGCGGCGCATACGGTCTACTAAATCTTTCGAGTGCGTAGCAATAATCACCGTCGTACCACGAATGTTGATGTCATTGAGCAGTTCTAAAATTTCCCAACTTGTATCAGGGTCTAGGTTACCTGTAGGTTCGTCACAAAGGAGTAACGGTGGATTGGTGACGAGGGCTCTGGCAATGGCGACACGCTGCTGTTCACCAAGTGAGAGTTCAATAGGGAAGGCTTTGCGTTTGTGTGCTAGCGCGACTTGGCGGAGGGCAACGGTAGAGCGTTGCTCGAGGTCTCCCCGCTCACCCGAGGCACGCAAGGCGAACACCAAATTTTCTTCTGCGCTCATGTTGGGTAACAAGCGGTGATCTTGAAAAACCATGCCAATCTTGCGTCGTAAAAAGGGCAGTTTACTTTCACGCAGTTTTGCTAAATCTTGCCCGAGAATATAGACACTACCTTCACTTGGTGTGGCTTTACGCAGCACGAGTGAAAGCAGGGTAGATTTTCCAGCACCTGAGTGACCGATGATATAAACAAACTCACCTTTGTTAATCCGAAAATCGACATCTTTCAGTGCATGCGTGTGCGTGCGAGCATAGGTTTTTGTGACGTGGTTAAAGTGAATCATGATGTGCAGTTTAGCATTTCAGCACTTCAACGTATCAGCACTTTAGAAATGATCGATTAATAAAGACATATGAGTTACATAGATTTTTAAAAAGAAGATAAGGGCGATTGCGCCGTTTTGTTTATGTTTCGTCATTGCGAGTCGCGCTTGAAGGTGTGTTGAATATTAATAAAATTGGGCATGATTTCCTCCACGAAGCAATCCCGCCTTTTTGCTTTGCGGTTGAGAAGAGATTGCTTCGCGGTTGCATTCACAACAAATGAAGTGAAACTCAATTTTTATCTTTGACGACGGCTCGCAATGACGGAGGGTTGGGTCAATGGTGTTAACATGTGCTGGTAGAAAAAATGCAAGACAGAGCAACGCCTGTTTTATCTTCTCGTCTTACTTTGAATATCGTGCTACGGCATCGAGCAGTAACTTGATGCCGCGTTTGCGGTTGATGGAAAGTCCTACCTGTGCATTTTGAATGAGCGAGACATTGCGGAAGTCGCGTTCGTCTACGAGGGTCATACCGCGCGTGTATTCACCGCGTAGTTCTACATCTACATGACGGGGTTCAAATTTAATCACATCTGGATGGGTGATAGCCAGCAAAGCACACACATCGTGCATGGGAGCCTCGAGTACTCCAAATCGTGTCGAGTAGGTGCCGAGGAAAAACTCGAGCATCTCTGCAAAAAACGCAGACACCTCACCCTTAAAAGAACGCAGTTTAGCTGCTTCGGTCTTGCCTAATTTGAATTGATGCGTGAGGTTAAGTCCCGACATCAGCAAGGTTTTTACACCAGAGTTAAACACCACATCAGCGGCTTCAGGGTCGGCGTAGATATTAAACTCGGCTGCGGGTGTGCGGTTGCCTGCCCCGTTACTACCACCCATAACCGAAATACCTTTGACGCGCTTTACAATGTCGGGAGCCTGACGAATAGCGAGTGCGATATTTGTTAGTGGGCCAACTGCAACGAGCCAAACATCTTTATGGTTTCGCACGGTATCAATAATAAATTGCACGGCGTTATTGCTTGTCACTTCACGTGTTAGTTTAGGAAGTTTCGGGCCCCCTAGTCCTGTTTTGCCATGAATATCTGGTGCGTGGGTTGCCACACCTACAAGTGGCCCTGCGGCACCCGCATGAACAGGTACATCTAAATTTAAGAGTTGCGAAATAAGTAGTGCGTTGTGGGTGGTCAGAGATAAATTGACATTGCCACTCACTGAAGTGATGCCCAAAAGCTCGGTATAAATGGAAGCAAACAAAATGGCAAATGAGTCGTCATGACCTGGGTCGCAGTCTAAAATGATTTTGGGTTTAGAACTTGTCTTTTTAGAATTTATCTTTTTAACTTTCGTGGACTTTGTAGATGTTGGCATATAGAAATGGTTCTCCCTCGAGGTTGTTTTCTACAGCCTACCATTACAAATGCGCCCACGCCTCATCCTCTTCGGGTCTATCCCAATCACGTTTTAGAACATCTTCAGAAGCCAGCATGGTTTGTAAAGCGGTTACATCTTGATTATTGGAACGCTCGAGCAGGTATGAAACAAAGTCCTACACGACAGAGAGTTTATTTTTTGGTAGCTGCTGCAACCGCTCGTCAATATCTCTAAGTGTAACGTTTATAAAAGCAAGTAGAGCAAATAAAGAAAATAGGCGCACTTACCATGCGCCCATTAAGATAATTTGAAAACTTTAGCGTTGCGTAGTTTCTTCTACAACCTCGAGCGTCACTTCCACTTCACGCTCTTCACCGTTACGCCAGACTTTAAGCTGGACAATATCGCCTTCACCTTTGTCAAGAATAAGATTTTGTAGTTCGGCAGGTTCTGTTACACGGGTTCCGTCTACCTCGAGAATGATGTCCGCTTCTTCGGGAACGACTTCTCTTCCTGTTTCATCTAAAGCATCTTCTAATCCTGCTTTATCGCCAGGACCATCAGGAGCAACTCTTGCAACAACAACACCTTCTGGAATATTTAACTGTTCCACTTCCTCATCACTAAAAATTTCTTCTCTAGTTACAATGTTTAGACCAATACGTGGACGCGATGATAGAGCACCAACATACTCTCCACTACGAAGCGCATCCAAATTCTCAGCAAGGATGTTACTAGGCATAGCAAAACCAATCCCTAAGTTGCCAGCCTGACCTAAACCACTACTCCCTGGAATAATCGCCGTGTTAACACCAATGACTTCACCTTTGGAGTTTAAGAGTGGACCGCCTGAGTTACCAGGGTTAATAGCTGCGTCAGTTTGTACCATAGGTACGCGAATGCCACCAATGGAATTGAAAGGTGTTTCACGGTTGTTTGCAGAGACAATGCCCGTCGTTACTGTCGAGGCAAGCCCGAAGGGATTACCAATTGCAATGGTTTTTTGTCCAACACGTAGTGCGTCAGAGTCTGCGAGCGCTAAGGGGCTAGCGTTCTCAGGAAGGTCTTCTGGATTATTGAGTTGTAACAAAGCCAAGTCATAAAGAGCATTTACACCAACCACAGTTGCAGGCAATTCTTCATCGCTACCAGGAAAAACAACCGTAATTTCAGCACTTTCTTGAGGCTCAATGCTATTTTCTTGCAAGGCAGACTCAATCACGTGAAAGTTTGTAGCAATGTAACCCTGCTCATCCACGACAAAACCACTGCCTGTTCCTTGCTGGCGTTGAGGTTCGCCGTCTTCACCTTCGGGTGTTTGAAATTGGGGTGGCAATTCAAAACCGGGTGGCAACTGGAAGTTCTCAAAAGGATTGACCACTTCACCTTCTACACTTACATTAATAGCGACGACGCTGTTCCCAAACGTTTCATAAACACCAATTGTGTTTTCTTCATCCTGGAGTAGGGCAGCATTTTCATCAAGGGTTTGAGCACTCACCTCGGCATTTCGGATATTTTCTTGAGACTCTTGAGCCTGGACAGTTTGAGATTGTTTATTTCTGTCAAAAATTCCGTAAGCACCCAAACCCAACAGGGCTACCACGGCAGCAGATAATGCGATTTTTCGCATAGGTCACTCCTTTTGAGGATTCAGTAGAGCTAGGTTAGTGCCTGCTCCCATTTCTTCTCTCTTCATAATTATGAGGTAATTTGAGTGAAGGTGACTAAGATACACATGAGAAGACTCGAGGTCTGGATTAACGTGTCTTTAGTTTTGGGGAGGGCAGAATGGAGAATGGAGGAAGGGGGGAGAATAAAAGAGGGAGTTCCAACCCCACCATATCTTACTTTCTCGTGATAGGTTGTTGCCGTGTCTATTATCATCAGTAACAAAGGTATGCGCCGCGTTGAGACAGGACATCCTTGGGTTTTTGACAATGACCTACGAGCAACCGAAGCAACGCCGAGCGTGCCAGGTATTATTTCTGTGTTTGACCAAGGGAATAACTTTGTAGGACAAGGGCTTTTCAATCCAAAATCGAAGATTGCACTACGCTTACTTACAAGGGATGAAACGCTTATCTCGAGCGATTTCTTTGCTAACCGCACGAAAGCAGCGACGCTTTACCGTGAGCGTGGTGTACAGAGTTACGAAGCCTTTCGCGTGATTCACAGCGAGTCGGATGGTCTTCCTGGCTTAACCGTAGATAAGTATGGACAGTATCTCGTAGTGCAGCAGCACTCAGCAGCTTTAGAGCCATTTATGCCTGCTATTCTTGACGTTTTGCAGCGTCACTACAACCCCAAAGGTATCTTGGCGAGAAACGATAGTGAGGTGAGACTCCTCGAGGGTCTTCCCAAAGAAGTCAAAGCTTTAAGCGGTGAAGTTCCTGAAGAAATCCCCTTCAACGAAGGCAACGTGACGCTTTTTGCTGCACCCTACACAGGGCAAAAAACAGGCGCGTTTTTAGACCAAAGAGAAAATCATGTTTTTGCGGGTTCGGTAGCATTTGGAAAATGTCTTGATGTGTTTTCGTATCATGGTGGGTTTGCGTTGCAACTTGCTAAACAGGCAGAGAGTGTAACCGCTGTTGACAGCAGCAAACCTGCACTAAGTCACATTGCAAAAGCTGCAACGATTAATGGTCTTGGTAATGTTTCCCCATTGCGCGGTGATGCATTTTCTATTCTTCGTACCCTGTCTAATCAAACCAGTGTGAAAAGCCAAGAGCATTTTGACACAATTGTGCTAGACCCACCAGCATTTGCTAAAGGACGCGGTGGTGTAGAAAATGCCATTGCAGGTTATAAAGAGATTAACCTGCAAGCTCTCAAACTGCTTCACATTGGTGGACGCTTAATCACAGCAAGTTGCAGCTATCACGTGCTAGAACCCCTGTTTTACGCTATGCTACAGGAAGCGGCAGCCGATGCCAAAAGGCAAGTGCGTGTATTAGCTAGGCGAGGTCAAGCGAGTTGTCATCCAGAATGGTTGGCGATGCCAGAGACTCGGTATTTGAAATTGGCAGTGCTCGAGGTTGTGGATGTGTGATAAACGCAGAGGGCTAGGTCAGAAAGCTAAGGCTAAACTTTCTATCACCGTACTTTCGGGAACGTGCCTCGCTACAGATGAAAGGCATTATGGACGTACCAAATAGTTTTGATGTAAAAGGTCTCGAGGCTAAGGCACTTGAAAACATGGCGGGAAATCTCGTATGGCGTATTGGTCGCCTCACCGATGATGCACCTCTCACCGTTCGAATTGGTCTGGCAAGTAGCATCAAAGCTTTTAACGATTTACCAAAACTTCGTAGTGCCAACGACAGCGAAATTGAGACTGCAATGAAGGAAAAGAATTTTCGGATTGAATGGGTGGGGAGAATGCCATAAAACAGGTAATAAGGTACAAGGTTAAAGGGAAAAGGTTAAAACCAAAAAGCCTTTCAACCTTCCTACCTTGAACCTTCAACTTTTCACCTGCTAGTTAAGAATTGTAATTTGCAGTAAACTTAATAGACAAGAGGACGAACCATGCAGCTTACACACGCCGTTGACTTTACATTTTCTCTCTCGCTTTCGCAGGTGGCGGCGATTGGGTTCGTGCAAGATGCTAAGACGAGCCTTAACAAAGCTAGTTTTATTGAAGACCTCGAGCAAAAAGAGAATATTGTTACAGCGAGTTTGCCTGTGAATGCAGCTCTCTTTGGACAGCAAGTTTTGCATTTTCGTAGTCGGGTCGTGCCGACAGTAAAAGGTGCCAGGCTCGAGCCTCTCCCTTTAGAGACTGATCCCCAAAAAGAAGTACAGGTGGGTTGGGCTGAAGTTGCAGGTGAAGCAACCGTCAAACCCTTACCCCAAGGCAGTCAGGTGACGTATCACTTTGATATTACGATTCATTTGCTTTTGCCCAAGGCAGAAAAATGGGGCGGTAAAGCCCTCACACGCATGATTGAATTTACTGCCAAACACGTTTTAGAAACCATTACTTCTGGCTTTCCCAAAGCTGTGCAGGAAGCAGCGAAGGAAGTCGAGAAGGC
>JBOFGY010000057.1:0-11904 GCA_051649365.1 Trueperaceae bacterium | reverse complement strand
GGTAGAAGGCTCGAGTTACCCATCTTGACTGCCGATACCGCTTGGCTGGGGACTAAATTTAAGGTTACGGTGACCGTCATTCGGTAATTCGTTTAGATTGTTCGTGAAGCGTTTCACGATACCTTGCTCGTGAATGTTTTCTTTCGATTAGTCCAATTTGCTCTACTATCTAGCTAATAACACTTGAAATTCTAACACTCCACATTAGAATTTCAAGTGTTATATATACTATGAACATGATTGTCCCTCGTGCCATCACGCCTCGAATTCAAGGAGCTCTTCAAGACACCCCCGTCATTTTAATTACGGGCTCACGTCAGGTGGGTAAAAGTACGCTAGTCAAAGCAGTGAGTTCAGCGAGTTACATTACCTTTGATGATTTAGCCGTTCTCGAGCGGGCACAGCGTGACCCCATTGGGTTTGTGGCAGGTTTACCAGAAAAGGTAATCCTCGACGAGATTCAGCGTGTTCCTGAGTTGATGTTACCTATCAAGGCTGCTGTGGACAAAAACCGTAAACCAGGACGCTTTCTCCTGACAGGTTCTGCCAACGTTTTAATGCTCCCTAAAGTCGCGGATTCTTTGGCGGGGCGCATAGCGATTTTTACGCTCTCTCCCCTGTCGCAACTCGAGCTTGAAGGTAGTCCAGTCACCTTTATGGACCGCCTTTTCTATGCGCAACCTACCGTGACGACTTCAACCCCGACAAATTACATTGAGCGAATTCTCAAGGGTGGCTATCCTGAGGTGCTCACACGTAGTAGCAGCCGACGTGATGCCTGGTTTGAAGATTATGTACGAACCTTTGTGCAACGTGACGTGCGTGAGTTAGCAAACATTACAGGTCTAATAGACTTCGCGCGACTCTTAAGACTTCTTGCACTACGAACCAGCACCGTACTAAATGGTGCAGATGTGGCTCGAGACGCAGCCATCAACGCTATGACCTTCAAGCGTTATTTTGCATTGCTCGAGTTAAGTTATCTTCTATTTAGTCTGCCAGCTTGGTCATTTAACCCTCACAAGCGTTTAGTGAAAGCACCCAAACTCCACCTGAGTGACACCGGCTTGGCGGCGAACTTGATGAACCTACATCAGGATCGACTCGAGCAAGACCGCGACCAGTTGGGTGCGTTACTCGAGACATTTGTCGCTACGGAACTGTATAAACAACAAGCCTGGAGTGATACGCGTGGACAGTTCTACCATTACCGTGTTCATGGTGGGAGTGAGGTTGACTTAGTCTTCGAGGATCAACGCGGGCGGCTCGTCGGCATCGAAGTCAAGGCCACCGCCACTCCACGCGAAGATGATTTTAGAGGCATCAAGGCCTTCCAGCAAAACACAGGTAAACGTTTTTTTAGGGGTCTCGTGTTACATACAGGTGAACACATCCTGCCCTTCAGTGACAAGCTCTGGGCCATGCCTATCAGCACACTCTGGAGGAACGATACTTGACGAGTAATAGTCAAGTACCAACGCGCTTTAGCCGTTGGTACTATATATAACTGAGGGAAATCTCCACAGAACAGAAAACAGTAGGCTTGGACGTTGAAAGCTGAGCATGTTTAGTCGGTGGCGAATTGAAGCAAAAAAAATAGCACCTCTTCGGTGCTGATAAAAATAAGTATAGCCGATTATGCGTTATCCGTCAAGTCTATGCACTGAGATCCGGACAAAACTTGGTATATACAAGGGATGATACAAAAAGTCGAGCATAAAGTGCTGGAAAGCACAGAAAAGCAGAGTCAAGGGTACCGAGGAAGTTTAATGTTATTCAATACTCACCTTTGAATTTTCGCAGAATCAAGTTTAAGGCTCTGGGTTGTAACGGGTGGAGCGGCTCGAGAGTCTGGTTACCAGGAAACGAACCGCTCGTTTGCAACCAACGCATACCTCTACCTTTGATTCCACCTACCCCAGAAAGAGTTCATAGCTTGCTACTCACTATTGCCAAGAGCTACAACACTATCTCGCTTTTTTCTGCGCTTCGAGAATCGCATCCAAATCATCTTCAAAAAACTTTTTCATCAAGTCATGCGGTTCTATTTTCAGAATGGGTGATAACACAACGGCCACACGGTAAAGGCTGCTAACTCTTGGGTTAAACGTCTCAGACGCAAGATAATCTTTGAGCGAATTAAGGGACAATCCTGTTTGACGCGAGAGTTCGTAGACCGTCAGGCCCTTTTTACTCGCACGTTCCACAGCGTCTCTGAAACCACGCGAGATCATAAAGCTTCCTCAAACAGCCTATGGGGGGAGCGTTTCAAATGCTTGCTTAACACCGCTAGAACTGCAAGCAACGTGTTGCCAGTGGAGTTTACGGGTAAGCGTTCTGTGACATAGAGAGTGGTTGCACCAATACCCGCTTCTTTAGCCAGTGCATGTACGGACAAACCCGTCTCCACTCGCAACGCTTCTAGCACACCCTGTTTGATAACGGGCTCAATATGCGAAAGTTGTGGCCGGTCTTCGAGAAGCAAGTCAAAAACAGCCTTAGGTTTTTTCTGAGTGATAGCAGACAACATCCCGACCACAGCCAGAAACGTGTCAGCCGTTGGATCTGAAGGTTTTGTCTCGAGCCCATAATAAGTCGGGAAGGACAAACCCGCTTGGTAGGCCGCGTCGTGGCCAGAAACCCCAGTGGTTTCACGCAGTTGCCGAATCTTCGGGTACAGCTTTTTCACAGGTGCTAGTGTCTCACACTAACCCCCACGTCGTCAAAGCACCTTAAAAAATCACAATGGTGAACGTTGTTCCTGCTGGCAACTCTGCGACCCGTACGAGAGCTTGCTCCGTAGTAGGTTTGAACATACCTGCCACGCTACCTAAGATTTGATTTTCAAGTGAGGGTGCGCTCTGCGTAATGGTTTTGCCAAACTCATCTACCACCGTCGTGGTTTGATTACTCAAGTCATCTACATAATTGCTGACACCTTGCAACGAACCGCGAACCAAGTCACTCGCTAACGCGGGGGTTGTTTCCTTGACTGTTGCAGGCAAGTCCGCAAACCCGTCAACTGCAACAGCTCGAGCCGTCACCGCTTGGGTTACGCCGTCTTTCGCAACGCTCGAAAATTCAAGGGTAAAGCGGTTCGTGTCACTCAGCGTCGCCTCACCCTGCCAGACACTGTTATCGTCACCCTTAGCAATGACAGGGGTTGCTTCAGCATCGATCACAATCACGCCCACCTCGAGCGTGGCATTTGTTTTCGTACCTGGCTGTACGTTTGTATCTGATTCTGACGACATCACAGTTTGCGTTGCCATAGGTGCGGCAGCCTCTGATGTGCTGCTACTTGTAGACGAAGCAGCAAACAGATCACCTTCCGCACGACTCGCTGATGCGTTGACATTTTCATTTGACAAAGACTGCGCTTCTTGAGATTCGCTGCTATCACTAGACACATCTGCACTACCCGCATAGACGCTAAGTCCACGTTCAGCAAGCTCCTGACCTTGGACAGACAGCGTTTTAACTTGAACGTCTGCGGTGTAGACAGACAGACTTTTTACGCTTGTAGCTACCTCCCGTGAAAACGGGTCGGCTTCTGGCTCCACGGGTTCTGTGACTCGCGCGTATACACTGGTCTCCCCTGCTACCTCTCGAGTAAAAACTCCCGATGGCTTTAATGCTGGTGGGGCCGCAGGCTGCGAGGGTGGTGTTTGTGCGGTTTTCAGGGGCGAGGGATTGGCTGTTTGCACGGGCACAGGTTGTTTCGTTGTTACCTTGACGACCTCGGGAGTCGTTTCTGGCACGATAGGTAAATCCAAGGGTGCTAAACCGGTAAAACTACTACCAAATCCCAACTCTGCGCTAAGGGTTTCTGTAACCTGAGCCGCTTGCGCTCTCACGGCTGCGTTACCTGACAAACTCTGCAAATAAACATTGCCAAGAATCAGCGCGATAGGCACTAAGGCCCACAGTACTAACTTGCGTTTCGATAACAACCAGTCCCCATTCGTTTCATCATAGCGGTCAATGAGCGTGCGCTTAACTGAAAGCAATCGTTCAGCCAGCACTGCTCGCCGCTCCGCTTGACTTTGTGGATCACCATAACTTTCGAGAATCACCGCACCCTCGAGTTGTTTCGCTAAATCTGGATGGGATACGCGCAGGCTGGCCAAAAACGGCGTATAGGTTTCGCTGCGAGGGTCGGGCAGGGTCATGCCTAATTGCTTTTCGACCTGCCGGCGGACTTTAGGATCAAGCTTCATATCATCCTCCTGTGAAAGAATCACCTCTTTACATTTACACCAATATAATAGTATAAAAATAATGGCTGAGACAAGTTAGTACCTCAACAGCGTCTCAGACCTTTGAGGAGGCAATATGAACGTACATAGGTTTACGGTAAAAGGTCGTCGGTTCTGGACATTAGGCCGCATAGGTGGGGTTGCTCTATTGTTTTCACTGATAACCGTTGCGTTGGCTGGTGGCGCGCCTGCGGGCGGGGGTGGACAAGCTATTGATTTCAACACCAACATGGGGGGACTTGCCACCAGTATCTGTAATGCTGGGAATTTCCTTTATGGTCCCATCGGTTGGAGCATTGTTGTTTGTGTGGCTGTCTATGGTGGTCTGGCGACCTGGTTTGGTTGGCGCGGCGGGGTTGGGTCACTTGTCGGTGCCTTTATCGGGGTCTTTTTCATGTTAGCGTTGCCCGGCATCCTCACAGGTTTAACCTTTGGCAATTGCGTATTAACCGGAGCCGCAGGTGGCTAATGGAGCGGGCTAAGGTTTTTCGCACCCAGGGGTCAGTTCGTATTCTGGTCGGCCACACCGTCTGGGAACTCATTGGGATTGCTCTTGTAAGCATTTTTGTGAGTTTCAATACGCACGGCCCTTTTTATGTGCGTATCGTTCTTCTTCTTGCTACGGTTGTTGGCTCTTCGATTTTAATTCGCGTTATCAAGTTTTTGATTAAGCCAGGTGCGGTGTACCACTTTTCCGCGTGGTTGCGTGAAGATGATGCCTACTATCCTCTGGCTGATACCAACGTGCTTCCACTCGTTCCTGTTCAACGTGAGGAGGACTAAATGAAACGTTGGTTTTACGTGTTGTTTAGCCTTGTATTTTTGGGGTTTTCTCAAGCCCAATCTCCAGAAATGCTACAAGAAACGCTAACAGATCCTAGTGAAATCGTAACCCTCATCCGTGAGGCCAAGACCACCTTATTTTTGGCCTCTCCTGTTGTGTCTGATACCCTCGAGCAAGAACTCGTGAATGCAGTTTCAAAGGGTATTACTGTTTACCTTGTCACGCCTGAAAGTAATCCTCGAGTCCAAGCTTTGGCTGATGCACAGATTCAAGTCAAAACACTTGAATCGTTTACTGAAGGCATCTTGCTGGTTGACACCACAACACTCATTGTGGGCGGTCTTTTAAGCGGCACATCAACAGACACGCTAAAAATTGATGTCAGTCTTTATGGTGCCACGGTACTCGAGCAACTCCGTCCCGTTTGGCAAATTGCTAAACCCATAGGAGGCTAACGATGAAACGCTTCGTCATCCTTCTGCTGTTTTGTTTCGGCATTACCTTTGCCCAAGAAAACTTAATCAGTCGCACCCTGGACGCAGAGGTTTGGCTTGCCTCCATAGAGGAAGGTGTGGCGATCTATACACCCACTGTCATTGGCATTGCTAGAAATCTTGCTGCCTTAGGACTTATTTGCGCGTTGCTGATGTATTTTTTACGCCCCAGCCCTATTCACCTATTCACCTTGTTTCTGCGCAGCCTGCTTGTCTCGGGGCTGCTCATTCTCACACCACAAATCACCACGCTCACGATGGACACCACCGAAGGTTTACGCAACTGGAGCATGAGCCAACTCCAACCGACGCTCGACGAGGGCGCGGCAGAGTTCTGGCAGTTGGGACGCGACAGTGGCATACTTATGACCACGCTAACGCTGCCTGTTGCTGGGTTAGCGGGTGCTAGTGCAAAATCAGCTACGGCACTTGCCTACCGTGAAGCAGGGGTACTGGCCAGTGGCATTGATGGACTGCTTAATTTTACGGTGATTCCGATTGCGATTTGCGTCATCATCGTTCACCTGATGGGTCTCCTAGCCTTGATTTCTGTAGCGGTGGCCAATGTCGTTTTTCCAATTGGCGCAGCCATGCTCATGTTTTCCCCAGCGAACGGTGAAAAGTATTTAGGAAACTACATTTCAACCGTACTTGGAGCCATGCTCGTGGTGATGTTTTTACCCCTCGCGTTTCGCCTCGGGTTTGACATTATTGTGGTTGGCCCCGTACAGACAATCAATGAAAACTTTGCGGATTTTGATGAGCTTTATCAAAATGGCTTTAATCCGCCTGAAGCCGCACCCATTGACGCACAACTCCAAGCTCTCTACGCCGCTCAAGATGAACTGGTCGCGCAAGCCAATGACGATAACGACCCCACGTTGGCATTTCACCCTGAACTTTTAGCACAGTACACTGATCTTCAGGCGCAGATTGAAGGGTTACAACAAGAACGACAACAAGTGACTGGGGTTTGGTACGAACAGGTCTTGCATACACTTTCAACCTTAGCGCAGGGACTCCTAGCCGAATTACGCAACTGGATTTTACGGCTTGTCCTACTGGTTATTGGCTCGATTATTGCCAGTTACTTGATCTGGCGCGTCTCAGCGGTGGTGGCAGGCTTAGTCGGGGGTGTGGCTCTCGAGGCCGTTCACTTTATGGCTGCACCCATGTCTACGCTCGGTAGCTATAGTGGCAAGCTGCAAAACAGCTTACGTGACACCGCGCGAAGTCAGGAGTCTGGCAAACAACTCAGCTCGGGCAGTTCCACAGCACCCTTACCAGCAGGCCCCAGTCAGGGCGGAGGTCGCGCATGAAAACCCTTATCGCTGCACTAAGTTTTAGTCTCTTTGCTCTAGGTCTTGTAGGCAACGCAAATGCCCTGCGTCATTCCTTTGAAAGGGCTGCGCTTAGTCTGCCTGGCTACGGGTTACAAGGCTTTGTTACCTGCACTTTACAACCTGGTTGTTTTAATAGTTATACCGCTGCCTTAAATGGTTACTTCCCTAAATTACCCACGATCTTGATGGTGACGAGTCTGTTGCCACTCGCGCTTATCTTCAAACGAAAAAAGAAACTCACCTATTCCGCAAGTTTTGCTGCGCGTGACGATCTCAAAGATGTCACGTTAACAAACTGGTTGCGTCACCAAAAACTGGCACGCTCACTCCTCGTCGGTCACTACGTTGACCTACCTGAACCTGGCCCCAAACGCCGACAGGTTTTAAGTGGAACGTTCCGTGCTGATAAACCTCTCTTAGCCATTTCACCTGGCTACGGCAAACGCCCCGAACTCGGACACATGGCCCTGTTTGGCATGGCTAGAGCGGGTAAGAGCCTGCACCTTATCGCACAACTTTGTACCTGGGGCGGCTCGGTTGTAACCCTTGATATTAAAGGCGAATTGTTTCGGTTAACTGGGGGCTTACGCGCTAAAAAAGGGCGGATCTTCGTGCTCTCACCTACAGGCAAAGGACACCGCTTTGATGCCCTATCGGCGGTGATTGCCAGTCACAACGGTTACGCCACCGCAGCACAAATTATCGCCACACCACAGATTGACAAAGATCCCGTTTTTGCCCAACGCGCAACGTTAGGCATCAAGGCTGCTTTGCGTGCAGCGGTGTTATCGGGGGAGCCTCCTCTATTATTTATTCGCAAGTTACTCAAGCTCGGTGGCGTGACGGCTTTCGTCCAAAACATCAACACTGTCCTAGCACAGTTTAACTACACTAAACCGTTTGAGCAGATGACGGACGATGAACGCAATGCCGATGAAGCGCAGACCAATCTGCAAATGTTTCTAGGTTTGGATGCGGGGCAAGATTTTTCACCCGAGCTGGTGCAGCAAGATAGATTTTTACAAAGTACCTGGGGCAATTTATCGCTGCGCCTTAAACCGTTTGTGCAAGATGGTGTTAGGCATATCCTAAGTGGTAGCGACTTTGAGGCGAAAGAACTGATGATGTCTCCGTGTACAGTGTATCTGGATTTCCCCGAGGAATCCCTCGAGGCCACGTCGCCTGTTTACAATCTCCTCGTAACAGGATTGATGCGAGCCATGACAAAATATGTGGACGAAGAACGCAGCGGCCAACGTCCACCGGTGCCGGTTATTTTAGCCCTAGACGAAATTGCCCGGGCTCCTTTGCAAGACCTGAGTAATCTTCTGGCCACCGTCACCTCACGAAATATTTCTGTACTCCTTTACTTGCAAAGCCCCTCACAATTTGATGCCATTTATGCTAAGGATGTCACCGATGCCATTCTTAATAACTGTGCAACACAAATCTATTTCAAAAGCGAAAGCTTGAGCACCGCAAAATATATCTCTGAACGGTGCCATAAAATTTCGGTCAGCACCGAATCACAAAGCAAGCGGCACGGCTTTTGGTTTCGCCCAACCCATACAACAAGCTCAACTCCACGTGAAGTCATCACGATTGACGAAATCATGATGTTAGGCGGGGCAGAACGGCAACTGTGTATTGCCATGATTTCGGGTAAGCCACCCACCTTGGTCAAGCGCGTGAACTATTACGAGGTGCCCGCGTTAAAGATAGCTTTACGCACGCCTGCACCTGACTTAACGGTGCTTGACACACACCCTCAACCACCAACTACGACGGAAGAGAAAAAGCCGGTGATGCAAACAAAACCTGCTGAACCCCCCTCCCCTCCTCCTGCACCACCCATCTATCTTCAACCACCCCAACCCACAAAACCCGAACTCAAAAACCGCTTTACGTTTAAGAAGCGCAACCCCAATTAAGGAGGTGTTATGGGACGTTTAGATAACCGTACTGGAAACCTGGTCACGCAATTGCCGTATTTCGCTTTACGGGACGTTGAGGGTGTCGGGGTGATGCACACCACCAATGGTAGTTATGAAATCGGGGTTGAAGTCACGATGCCGAACAGCCTTTTTTCAGGCATGCCTCCTATTTTAGAAACCTTTCGTCATCTGCTTCATACCGCCCTCCCTGCTCATTCACGACTGCGCCTGATAAGCGAAGTCGCCCCAGCACGCAAAGATATTCTTGAAGGTTACAAAAGCAGAATCACGGCACCTGAACAAGGACTTAGAACACTCTTAGACTCGCGGGTTCAACAATACGAAGAGGATTGGGAAAAAGGTTTGCTGCGTAGCTACCGAACCTTTTGTACCGTGCGACTTGGCACCCCCTCGCGTCGTCCCTTTCGGGGTCTTTCACCCCACCGCTTAAACATGCGTGAGCGCGAGGTGCTAGCTATCAGCGAACAACTCATGCTGACCTTGCAACGTGCAGACTTCAAACCACAGTTAATGGCTGCCAATGACCTGTACCAACTTTGTTTTCGCTATTTCAATCCTGACCTTGTGCAAACGCCTTTAAGTAATTATCAAGACCTCCATCACTACTTCCCCAAAAAAGCCGTGGAAAAACTGGATGGCTTGCGCCCCTCGAGCATTCGCGCTCAGCTTGCCAAGACTCCCATCAACAATGGAGCCTTAGGTCATCTCATTATTGGCAGTAAGTTTGCGAAGCTCTTTGCACTGCACACCTTGCCTGGTAAAGAAACCTACGCAGGCATGATTCACGCCACCGAAGCTGCGGGTGCCCATTACAGCGTGATCACCGATATTTACATTGAACCCGCTCATAAAGCGATGGGGCATATCGCGGCCCGCGCACGGCAATACGAATCTGCTGCATCCGGGGGTGACTTCTATGTGTATGTTGACCCTGAAACAAGACAGCTCAACAGAGAAACTGACGCAGCCCTCTTGCACAGTTACGACACAGGGGACAGATTTTTTAAGATGAGCGTGGGTCTAATTCTTTACGACGACACGTTGCGGGGTCTGAAACGACGCGCCACCGAAACCTACGCCGCTCTCGCTGCAATTCCTGGCAATCCGTTTATGCCACTGACCCACGGCTGCCTCACACCCTATCTCAATTTTGCTCCTTTAGGTGGCCGTGACCATAAGCAAAAAGTTACCTTGACGACGAGCAATGCAACACATTTTTTACCTGTGTCAGGTCCTTGGGCAGGCACAGAGAAACCCGTGGCCCTGTACCGCAACCGCTACTTTGGCACGACCAAGGTTGACCCCTTTGACCCTGGAGCAAACGCCTACAACGGCATTGTGATCGGCGAAACAGGTTCAGGCAAAACCTTTATTATGCAGCACTTACTGAGTGAATTTTTATCCGACGCAACAACACAAGTCGTGATTATTGACCGGGGCAGCGGCTATAGACCTTTGGTTGAAGCCACAGAAGGTGCAGTGGTCGAACTCAAGGTAGGCGGTAAAACGAGCATTAACCCGTTTGATCTAGCTCCAGGTCAATTTGAACCAAGTGATGAAGAAAAAATGTTACTCCTTAATATTCTTCGCGCTATGATTCCCAGTGAGGGCAGTGCCACAAAAGATGTTGAGGATGCCATCCTCATGGCCGCCATCACGCAACTCTACAGCTACGCCTATAAACGCATTCATCATCAAGCCACTTTCGTCACACCAACACTTTCAGACTTTGCAAAAAAGCTCGAGCAACTCGATGAGGTCAACACGTTTCATATGCAAAACGAACACCGATTGCTAGCTAAGAATTTAGCAATGCGCTTGCAATTTTGGTTAGGGGATACGGCGTTGGGTAGTTTTGTTGACCGGGCCACGAATATTCCCCTATCGTCGGCACGTGTTGTGCTCTACGACACGGAAGGGCTTCGCTCCCATGAGGAATTAAAGGCTGTCGGCACGCTCATGATCAGTCAACTTGTTTGGAAGCGCGTTTCAGCCAACTCGAGGCAACGCACCCTTGTCATTCTTGATGAGGGTTGGGCAATGGTGCAAAATAATAAAGCCGGGCAACAATTTATTGATGAACTGTTCCGGCGTTTTAGGAAAACAGGTTCGGGCATTTGGGCGATGTCACAAAGCTACGCAGACTTTCTCACCATGCCTGGCATCATCCACAACGTCCAAAATTTTCTGTTTCTGAAATCGGATGCCGCCGAGCGTGATCTTTGGAAACGGTCACTGAACCTACCTCAAGCTGTCATTGACCTCGCCGAGAAAGTCAACAACGCCAAGTATCAATTTAGCGAAGCTCTCTATCTGGTCAAACGCGGCGAAACATTTCAAGGCAACCTTATTGCACTGCATCCCACACCCTTAGATCACTTGACGTTTACAACCAATGCGGTAGATACAGCAAAGCGTGAAGAACTCCTCGCACAGTATGGCACGCTGCAAGAAGCAGTCAAGCATCTCGAGGTCGCATGAAGCACCTTTTCCTTCTTGTCTTCTTTCTTTGTACTTATAGTCTCGCCCAAATTGAAAGCGTCGGCATCACCTCCTACATCGAAGACTTACCCGAACCCGGCAACGCCGAAGGCATGTATAGGCAAACCCCCTTTGTCGAAGTGATCCACAAAGAACTTCTCGAAGAATGCAAAGAACAAGACTTCGACCAGGAAGCCTGTCCTGAGTTTGAATGGAGTGTTCCATTTATTCCTGCGGATGTTGCTACTGAAACCGAAGATGTGATTGCAGAGGAATGGTTTCGGTTAGAGACACGTACCTATTGGCGGGCCATGCTCGAGACCGGTGGTGTACATCCACTCTTAGCCTGCACGGTGGGTGGGCTTGACTTGTTGTGGTATCTCTATTCAGGCGAGTTGTTCTTTCCTGCCGACGCGTTCTGTGACGGCATCACCCCTGGACTGTTAGCTAACTGTGCTTTCTCTTGTGACCTACCGCCTATTAACTGTCCCAATGTAAGACCCGATTGCACGGTGTGTTTTCAAGAGGGGTTTGCTAAGGCGATGGAACACGCCTTAACCACCTATTACCCTGAGTATCAAACGGCTG
>JBOFGY010000056.1:0-12441 GCA_051649365.1 Trueperaceae bacterium | reverse complement strand
TCTCAAGGTTCTTGAGAAGCATGAGACCCAGAAGAGCGCAGGACGGATGAGCAAATGATCACCTGAAGACAAAGGGCGGATGACCTTGCACTATCTAAGGGAATATCCGAGTGGGTTGAGACTAGCCATAGACTGGGGGCATCCACGAGTCCAACGCCCAACGTATCGTCACCAAGACAGAAGCATGATGGTGACAACGCCAGGACTTCCACTTGCCTGGCAGAAAAGCCAGCAAGGAGAGTCCGTGGGATATTGTGAGTATAGCTGTGGCTGAAACCCCGATCGAACGACCTAAAAAACAGTGTCGCTACGACGTAAGAACGTTTGCCCTACGGTGTTAGCAAGGCGGTCATTCACGTCTGAGTAACGCCCTTGTGGATCACAGTGCCAAATATCTACAATGACCCCTCCCAAAGGCGCACACGTTTCACCGACTTCAGAGACTAGAAAGTTGAGCGTAAGTGGCATACCAGCAACAAGAACACCCGTACTCGAGTTAGAGCGAATATCATCCGAACGCTCGAGCCGCTCTTCAACAAAGTAAGAACCTTCTGTAAGCTCAGGACGCACGATGCAATTAGGCAAACGACCTGTGCTCGCCGCATCTTGTGCTGCTGTACAACTTGATAACCCACCTAGCAAAACTGCACCACTACTAAGACCAAACAGTTTTAAGACTTCGCGGCGTTCCAGAATTTTTCCAACGGGTAAATCATCATGCATGACAGACTCCTTTAGGGTGCTGTAAGGCTCGAGGTCGTTCCTTTACATGAGCTGCGGCAGATGACTAAAATCTTCCGGCACAAACAAACTTCCTTCTGTGATTCCATTCTGTGAAAGTTTAGCGAGCTCTTTATTTAACCACTCAACATTCTTTTCAGCTGACAGGGTTCGTTGAAATGCTACAATAACGCGATGCACTTGCTCGGATGATTCGTGAACAAACTCGAGTCTAAAATCGCGCAGCCCTGCTTCTAGCCACAGTTCCAAATGCTTTGCACCCGTTTGCGCTTCAGCACCAAACACTGTGTTTCGACAACCCACATCCGCCATGATAGGATGGAATCTTCCCCCCTTATCTCGCAAAGCAACACGATGCTTCTCACATGGATGACCACAATTGGTGTAATCCGTACCCGTCGAAAGAAATCTACAAAACACACAGTGCTCCATATGAAATACTGGCAAATGTTGATAAAGGGTGACCTCGAGCCTACTTGCATCTACCCGTTCTGCCAAGTCTGCAATCTGCTGTGCATTCAAATCGTGTGTCGGTGTAATTGCAGACAAGCCCATATCTAAAAACATTTGTGTTGCTAAAACATTGGCCGCATTCAAACTAAAATCACCCATGAGATTTGGTCTAGTTGGCAGTTGCTGTAAATCATAAAGCAAACCACTCGAGCGCACGACAATCTCACACTCTAACGACAACAAAAACTTCAGCACATTTTGCTCGGTGGGTTTGAGAATGCGTGGACTTGCCACACGGCAACGAATGTTCGCAGCCTTGACTTTTTCTACTGAAGGTTTGAGTCCGTAAAGCTCGAGGTAATCGAGCGTAATACTTTCGGGCTTTGTAGCAATGGCAGCCTCGAGTTGTTCAGGTGTTCTTACTAAAATGTGTAAACGAGAATTGACTTTTAGGGGCAAAGGACTTACTGTCAAAGCACTTGCACTTTGCTCAGCACCAGTGGCGTTCGCAAGGACTCGAGCCCCCCTGCTCTGCTGGGCATACGCGAGCGTGTTCAATTCATTCACAACGACTGAGTAAGTTTGTCTGGCTGCTTGCTGCGTTCTTAATGCCAGCAATTGTTCCACACACTTACGGCGTAAGCTATTAATTTCGCTGATAGGAATAAATAACGGCGCGCTCGAGTCCAACGTTACACTTTCTAAATGAAACGCCGTACCACCAAGTTTTCCCAAGTGTTCGCGTAATAAAGATTCAGCAAGGGCGCGTTTACTGGCGGGCTCTAGCCTCACCTCACTCGAGGCGGTTACGCTTAAACCCTCTTCACTGGTAGCAGTAATGACAAGGTGTTCGCCGCGTTTTGCAATCACTTCAAAACGTAAGGGTCTCGTGTAAACGGGTTCTTTTGCTTCTGTAAGAGGTTTATAAGCTTTTTGCAACTGCGGGTCATGCGTGCGCCACACCAAGTCGCCAACACGGATTCTCGAGAAATCTAATTCACCATTGCCAAACTCGAGCAGCACGACATTATCTTGTAACAGCTTGACTTCATAAACACTGCCGCCTTCTTCTTGTTCATGGGGGCTACGCCACGCCGCAGCATCGAAGACAAGTCCATCACCACGTTTTACTTCATGCCTAACACGCACGTGGACAGCATTGTGTAGCACCTTGAGAACTTCACCTATGCGCACGCCACGATGACGCGGCGCACGACCCTCCACGACGTTTTGATGATTGGTTCCAGAAATAAAATAGTCGCCGAGACCTCGTGAATAAACTTGCTCGAGCCTCATTTCTTCCGCTTTATCAATACTAAGTTTCAAACCCGCACAGGCTTCATCAATCGCTTTGCGGTACGATTGCGTAACCGCAGCCACGTACTCGGCATCTTTGTAGCGCCCCTCAATCTTGAAACACGCGACACCAATACGCACGAGTTCTGGAATTTGGTGCAGTGCAAATAAATCCCCCGGCGAAAGCAAATAACGATATTCACCTAAATCGCGTTGTTCGTTATCAACAATAAAGTCGTAAGGCAAACGGCACGCCTGCGCGCACTTGCCCCTGTTCGCACTGCGCCCACCCCAGGCTTCCGAACTAAAACACTGACCTGAATACGAAACACACAACGCACCGTGAACAAAAGTCTCGAGCTCAACGTCTGTTGCTTTGGCGATGCGCTCAATATCGAGAAGACTTAACTCACGACCAAGGACGACTCTCGAGCAACCAAGCGACTTGGCAAGCTCTGCACCTTGCGCGCTCGTAATAGACATTTGCGTGCTGCCATGAACGTCTAAATCTGGTGCAATCTTTTTAGCAAGTTTAGCAATGGCGATATCTTGCACAATTATGGCATCTGCACCTGCTTCAGCAATCTTCACAATTGCACGCTCTGCCTCGAGGAGTTCGTGATCAAAGACAAGCGTGTTAAACGTCACAAAACCTTTGACCGCTCTCGAGTGCAATGTTTTCATTACATCTGGAAGTTCAGAAATATCAAAGCCAACTTTAGCTCTAGCCGTGAAATGATGAAGACCAAAAAATACCGCGTCCGCACCCCCTTCAATGGCAGCGTTGAGTTCAGTCCAGTAACCTGCAGGGCTCATGAGTTCGGGTTTGTGCTTCATTTACACTTGAGCCTCTCGGCGAACCTTAGTCTTTACCCCTTTTTTCTTTTTAGGAACAGTGATTTTTGGCATCATTATACCTAGCGTATTTGCAATAATATCGGGGTGACGTTCGGCAATGAGCAAAAGAACTCTAGCCGCACCGCTTGGATAACGCCGCCCTTGTTCCCAGCCCTCGAGCGTCCTTTTACTAATTCCAAGCAAAATAGCAAAATCATTTTGAGACATTTTTAGATTCGCGCGCACCTTTGCAGTGTCAGGCATTTCGTAGCGAGTGACTCTGGCAGGTTCTAATTCACCACGTTGGATGACGACCATTTCTTTAACACTTTCAATTAATTCATCAAAATCTTCTTTTCTCATGATGTTACTCCTTCTCAATGAGTCATTGCAAAATCTTCATCTCTTTTGGTGTTAAATCTTCTGAGACATCTTTGCTATAGACAAAAACTAAATACAATACGTCGTCACGTTGCTGAAGATAATAAATGACTCTCAAACCACCACGTTTACCTTTACCTCTGTGACTATCTGCTACGCGGATTTTGCGAAGACCGCCACCACCCTTAATGAGCTTTCCCTTTTCTAAATCAAGTGTCAGTTCGATTTGCAATTGACGTAGAGCTTCATCATCCAAATAGTTGGCTATACGCTTAGTAAAGATTTTTGTTTCGATGAACTCGAGTATGATTCATTCTAATATCTTACTTATTGTACGCCAAAGTAGTATAGCATAATCAGCCACAAAAACAAAAACCGCCCGAAGGCGGTCTTATCTTTCTACTTAAAAAATTTTCTAAGCAGCTTTGGCAGTTTCAACCAACTGCTTAAACGCCTCTGGCTGATTCACAGCAAGGTCTGCAAGAACTTTACGGTTAATATCTACACCTTGCTTACGAAGACTGCTCATAAACACAGAGTAGCTAAGCCCTTCCTGGCGAACCGCAGCGTTGATACGTGTAATCCAGAGACTACGAAAATCATTCTTGCGGTCACGACGGTTGGCACGGGTGTACTCACCACCATTAAGAAGGGTCTGGTTTGCAACACGCGGGCTAACCGAGCGTAAGCCCCAGTAGCCTTTAGCGCGTTTTAGGGTTTTCTTGTGTCTGGCACGACGTACTGTGCCGGTTTTTACTCTTGGCATAATTCATACTCTCCTAATGCTTTTACTTAACACAGTTATCCGTAGGGCATCAGTTTGTGGATGCGGTCTACTTCAGTTTTTGAAAGCACTAGGTCAGTGCGGCCCTGGCGAATGGCTTTGCCACTTTTCTTGGCATTATCGTGGCGTTTACCTGTACGCATCGCCTTCACTTTACCTCGCCCAGTGATTTTCACACGAGCTTTGGTGCCCTTATGGGTCTTTAACTTTGGCATGGTGTTACCTTTCTTGCGAACAGAGCTTTTAGAGCTATCAGCTATCAGCTATCAGCTAAAACCAAAACAATGGTTTTAGCTGACGGCTGACGGCTGAGAAGAGTCTTTAACAGCAGGTAGTATCTGGTCATCGGCGCGGCTACGCTAACGGGATGATACCCCCTGTTGAAGACTCCTGCTGACGGCTTCATTTCTCTTATTCACTGCATACCCCAACTTTGGAGTACATCGCAACTTACTATGACGCTGGACGCAAAACCATGTTCATATCCATTCCGGCTAAGGTTGGGGGCATGTCTACGGCGGCGATTTCAGTCACGTCTTTGGCTACACGGTCTAGGATTTCCTGACCTAGCTCGGGGTGGCTGCGCTCGCGGCCACGAAACATAATCGTGACTTTGACTTTGTGGCCTTCCTCGAGAAACCTCTTAATGTGCCTTGTCTTCGTCTGGTAGTCATGTTCTTCAATCTTGACGCGGAATTTAATAGACTTAAGTTCCTGGTTGCGAGTACGCTTTCTGGCTTCTTTTTCTTGTTGTTGAAGCTCGTAGCGGTACTTGCCGTAGTCCATAATCCGTGCAACGGGCGGTTGGGCGGTTTCACCAACTAGAACGAGGTCTAACCCTTCGTCTCTAGCTCTACCTACAGCGTCGCGGGTGTCCACGATGCCAAACTGTGTTCCGTCCGACCCAATCAGGCGCACTTGGCGAATCCTGATTTGCTCGTTGACTTTTAAGTCCTTTGCGATGTCTTACCTCCTGGTGCCTGTGGGCATACCGTGGAAGAGTGTAGCAGAAAGGGATAGGCTAGCGCAACGCGAATTTGACGTTAATGTTGGGTCTTTCTCGTTGAGACAAAAGACAGGAGACGAGAAACAAAGGGGAAATCTACCTTTTCTCTTGTCTTTCGTCCCTCGTTTGCTCTCTGCTTTAAGATGTACAATTTTCCACGCCTCAAGCCCTACATCCTAGGGTTAAAATTCTTTCATGACGCGATTTTGGCTCCTTCTAGTACTCCTTTTAACTGGCTGCCTGCAACCCATAAATGTACCCGAAAGTAACCTCCCCATTATCAAGATAGACACAGCTGGAGAAACCATCCCTGACAACCCCAAAATTCAGGCAAAAATGCAGGTGATTGCGGGGGAAGGGGTAAACGCAATTGGAGGCACACCCAACGCATATGACGGCTTTATCGGGATTGAGCGGCGCGGCACGAGTTCACAGTCTTTTGCCAAAAAGCAATACAGCCTCGAGACCTGGGATGAAGCAGGGGAAGAACTCGAGGTCGAACTCCTGGGCATGCCCAAGGAAAGTGACTGGATTCTCTACGCCCCCTTTACGGATAAATCCCTCATTCGCAATAACCTCGTTTACCAAACGGCCCGTGACCTTGGCTATTACGCCAGTCGGCAGCTTTTTACTAACGTCTTTTTGAATGAGGACTATCAAGGCGTCTACGTACTGCTCGAGCGCATCAAGCGTGACAAAAACCGCGTGGATATTTCAAAAGTTTCTGAAAATCTGACTGGTGGGTACTTGCTCGAGTTTCAGTGCGGTGTGGCTCCAGACCCTGATGAAGTCTTCTTCCAGGTTCCGCGCACGGCCGGTGACGGCTCCTGTGTTTACATCATCCAGTACCCCAGTGACGAAGAACTCACTGCTGAGCGCAAAAGCTATATCACCGATTACGTTACGCAGTTTGCAGAGACGCTCTACGGCCCCAACTTCCAAGACCCGAGCACTGGCTTTCGGTCATTTACCGACGAATTGACGTTTATAGATTACATGCTCATTAGTGACATCTTCAAAAATCCTGATGCCTTTAACCGCAGCACCTATTTTTACAAAGATAAAGAAGACGTACTTAAACCAGGCCCCCTTTGGGACTTTGATCTCGCCCTCGGCAACAATACCTTTGGTAATGCAGGCGAACCCGAAGGCTTTTTACTTACGAACAGACCCTGGACAGACCGTTTATTACAAGACTCCACCTTTGCAGCTGCCTATGTTGAGCGGTATCGCAGCTTACGCCAAACGCACTTAAGCACGAACAATCTGTATACCAAAATTGATGAATTTGTAAGAACGCTTGGCGATTCAAGTCAGCACAACTTTGAAAGGTAGCCTATTTTGAATACTTATATTTGGCCAAACCGCTTTGTGGGTGCAACTTACGAAAGCGAAATTACCTACCTAAAGACGTGGCTTGAGACCCGCCTCGCTTGGCTGGACGCAAATATGGGAGCGTTGGTGAAATGACTCTTGCCCTACACAGAACTTCAAAACATACTTTCGTCAGCGGAGCCAAGGGGCTACAGCCCCTTGTTGTGTTTACCTCAGCTTGGAAGCGTCAGTTTCTTCGATTATTTTTTTGCTTACTCAGCTTGGCACTTTACTCAACTTGGAACATTGCAAATGCACAGGAAACAACATTCGCAGTTGGTTTATCTGGCAGTTATTTATGGGGTGGACAAGCGCGTTTTTACACCGTTGTTAAAGATGACTTTGCCTTTCGCACGACCTTTGGCTTTACCTACCGTCCCGAGCGTGAACGCTTTGCACCTGAAACCTCGAGCTACAGCCTGGGGCTTGAAGGTGTATATACCTTCAACATAGCTACTTTTTTACCCGAAGCTCTCGATATGTATGCGGGTGGTGGTTTTGCAGTGGCGTATAACAGAACGACCTTTGCTTATAAATCGTACTGGGCATTTCTTGCGACACCCTTTGTGGGTATCACTTATGACATCGGGCCAGAGCTGTTTCTCGAGCTGGGGTCTGAAGTTGATCTTTCGCCGTATTTCAACGTCACTGCCGTTGATTTTTCACCGCGTATTCGTCTTGGTATTATCTTGTTTCGCTTTTAGTTTTATGATGCAGCCGTGAACTTTGAATTTGCTACGGCTACACAAATAGTTTTTGGTAGAGATACGTTTAAGCGGGTCGGTACTTTAGCCTCTCAGTTTGGCAGAAAGGCTCTCCTTGTCGGCGGAAAAAATTTGGACAGACTCGAACCACTGCTAGCGCAACTCGAGCAACCCTCACTAACATTTAATGTGCCAAACGAGCCCAGTGTTCCACTGATTCTCGAAGCTCTAAATCTTGCTAAAACCTCTCAATGTGACTTTGTAGTAGCCATGGGCGGCGGGAGTGTTTTGGATGCGGGCAAAGCTGTTTCTGCCCTCATGACCAACCTTGGCGAACCCTTGGATCACCTCGAGCTTGTAGGCAAAGGGCAACCACTCAAAAACAAAGCCGCACCCTTTATTGCCATCCCGACGACAGCAGATACAGGCTCCGAAGTCACCGCGAACGCCGTCCTTAGCGTGCCTGAAAAACAGGTCAAAGTGAGTACGCGAAGCCCTCTCATGTTGCCGATTATCGCGCCCGTTGACCCAACACTGACCTACAGCATGCCCGGGTTTAGACGCACTCACACAATGCCTCAAGCCCTTTGTCTGAAGTCAAGCAAACCCCATGGACAGACGGTTTCTGCCGTGAAGGACTCAGACGCGCCTCACGAAGTTTGAAGCATGCTTGCGAAGCTCCTGAGGATGCAAGCGCGCGAGAAGATATGTCCTTAGCAAGTCTCTTTGGTGGTTTAGCATTAGCAAACGCTAAGCTCGGGGCAGTTCACGGCTTTGCTGGGCCACTTGGTGGAATGCTGAATGCACCACATGGCAGTCTTTGTGCCGCGCTTTTACCCCATGTTGTGAAAGCAAACATAAAAACCCTGAGCAAAGCTCACACATTAGAGCGTTTTGATGAAGTTGCAAAAATCCTGATGAATAATGAGAAAGCAAAAGCTGATGATGCTGTGACGTATTTGCAAGAGCTTTGCCTAGGGCTTGACATTCCAACACTCTCGAAACTTGGTCTAACAAAGCAAATGATTCCAGATGTTGTGGACAAAACACAAAACGCTAGCAGCATGAAAGGTAATCCAGTCATTTTGAGCACCGAAGAATTGACAGGAGTGCTTAGGGCAGCCATGTAAAATAACCCATGCCAATCATCACCGAACTAAGCGAAGTAAAACGTATTTTGCAAGAGAGCAAAACGGTTGCCGTTTTAGGTGCTCACCACGACGTGAGCAAAGCCGCCTACTACGTACCAAGATATTTGGACTCGAGGGGTTACGACGTTTTTCCAGTGAATGCTGTTTATGTTGGAAGAGATATTCTTGGTAAGACAACGGTCTCGAAACTTTCTGAGCTTACAACAGCCATTGACCTCGTGGACGTGTTCAGACGCAGTGAAGCGATACCAGAACATCTTGAAGATATTCTCGCCATGAAACCCTTACCAAAAGTCGTGTGGTTGCAACTCGGAATTCAAAACGATGAAGCAGCACAGAAACTCTCTGAGGCAGGGATTGAAGTTGTGCAAAACCGTTGTACACTTGCCGACCACCAAATGTTTTTTGGGAGCTGAGCGGTGAAGAGTTGAGGAGTGACAAAAGCAACACGATGAACCCTCATAGTCCGGCCTGGTACGAGCAGCTTGCCAAAACATAGCAAGGCTATTTTTACCCTTGGCGTTCGCGTCTTCCCCCTTTTAACGGCGAAGACGCATATCTCGAGCTTGTCAAAACACATCTTCAGCCAAACCTAAATGTACTAGACGCAGGTTGTGGACAGGGTGAAGTCGCCTTAGAAATTGCGCCACTTTGTCACTGCGTACTTGCTTGTGACCTCGTAGAAGATTACATTACCCTTGCACAAAACAAAGCAGTAAAGCTTGGCTTCAAGAATATTGAGTTCATTTGTGCAGATTCATCTGCCAAAGCAAACGGTGGCAAGCCAAAACTTCCCGCCATTGACAACTCAGTTGACCTTTTCATCTTGAGACGTGGCCCGCTGCACTGGCTAGAAGATGCAAAGCGCGTCGCAAAACCTGATGCGGTGATAACCATGCTTAATCCGCTCGAGACTCCATTACCTAACTGGCATACGTTGTTACCTGCAGGGTTCAGATTTCCTTTTCCCACAAGTGGCAATATTCTTGAGGATGTAAAACAAAGACTCTCCAAGAGTGGGCTCGAGTTACATAGCTATTGGCTGTTTGACGTTCCAGAAATCTTTGAAGAACCCAAAGAACTGTACAAATTTTTGACGTGGGGAAATTTTTCAGCTAACTTGCCTTCATTTCCAGAAAGCGAATCTGCACTCGAGACTATCTTTAAGATGTATGACAGTTCTCGAGGTTTGGTCACACCACATAGAAGGCTACTTTGGAAAACAGTTATCGAATAGACATCTTGCGAAATCACCAAAAGTAGCGTTTTATAAGGAATGCCAACGAAACAAGGAAGCTATATCTGGTTAAAGAAGCTCAACAAGAAGCAGTTCAAACGCTTAGTGGGGGTCACATTCAAGGTCTACAAACTTATGGTGAAAGTGATCGCGGCACATGAAGCAGGGAAAACGGCAGGACGCAAGAGCAAGCTGTCACCCGAAGACAAAGTGCTGATGACCTTGCAGTATCTGCGGGAGTATCCCAGTTTATTGAGGCTAGCGATAGATGGGGGTATCCATGAGTCCACAGCCCAACGTATGGTGACCAAAACAGAGGAACTGCTGTTAGAAAGCAAAGACTTTCATCTGCCAGGACGAAAAACTCTGAAAGAGAGTCATTGGGATATTGTCATCATAGATGTGGGTGAAACACCGATGGAACGACCTAAAAAAAACAGCGCAGGTACTACTCAGGTAAGAAGAAACGTCACACCTTAAAGGCACAAGTCGTCGTTGATAAAAAGCGTAAGAAAATCTTGTATGTCTTGGTGGGCAAAGGACGGGAGCATGACTTTAAGCTGTTCAAACGCTCCAACATAGAATGTTACGAACTCACTGAAGTCTTGGGTGACAGAGGCTACCAAGGTCTGCAACACTTCCATAGCAACAGTCAGACACCCCAGCGTAAACCACCCAAGAAACCCTTGAGCAAAGAGGCAAAACGTACTAATCGCAAACTCGCTAGCCTGCGTATCACTGTCGAGCATGTCATTCGTGACCTCAAAATCTTTCGCATTCTCAAGGAAACTTACCGCAACAAACGTAGGCGTTTTGGGCTTAGGCTTCACCTCCTTGCTGCAATCTGTAACCTTACTTACAACCGTTAAGCCCTGCCCTGTTTGGCGTTTCGTTATTTCGTAAGAGGTCTAGTATCTTTTGTGAACAACTATGAATGGTGACAAGCATCACAGCCTTCGCACTCCACCACTTTGTAAAATGACAGTACCAATGAAAATTGCAGGTGTAAAGAAACAAACTTAAAGTTCTAACTAATTTTGACGTGAGGAATGATTGCCTCTACCAAAGAGTGTTCTAACAGTCTTTGGTAGAGGCTAAAATGCGTCATGGTGTTGTCTTTTTAATCCTAGTTTTTTCAGTCATGACCTTTTCAGCTCCTGATCTTTTGCGTGGCTCCCTCGAGGTGCTCACTTCACTTATGATGACTCAAGTGAAGCCTATACCAATGCAGTTAAACGCTTGACCCTAACAGAAAAACACCAGTTGAAGAAGGTGACGAAGGCTTTGAGGCTGTCTTTGGCATGAATGAAAATGAACTAGCTGGTCTCGGTCCACGCTTTAACAACGTATCTTGTGAGTCTTGTCATATTGGTGACGGACGTGGTTTACCTATTTACGGCGACCCTGAAAAACTGACGCAGGGCATTCTTAAAGTGAGCAGGACCGACGGCAGTGAACATCCCGAAATGGGTCATCAATTTCAAGATCAAGCAATTGAAGGAACCTTGTCACATGGCACGATTGCAGTCGCTTGGGAAGATGTAAAAGGTAGCTACGGAGATGGTAGTAACTATATATTTACGTACACCCTCCACAACTGTCACGCTAGCAGACGGGGAACCCATGAAAGACATGCTTGACCTCCATGCGGATTGCGCCACCTGTATTTGGCACGGTTTGCTCGAGTCCATCAGCGAAGAAGACATTCTCGCGCTCGCAGACCCCGACGACGAAAATGGTGATGGCATCCGTGGTAACCCCAACTGGTTGCCACAAACCAATGGTTCTTTGCGTTTAGGACGTTTTGGACTCAAAGCCAATAACCCTGACTTGCTCGAGCAAAATGCTGGAGCCTTTGAAGGTGATATAGGCGTAGGCAATCCCATCAAGGCTGACCACACAGGTGCCAAAGATGACATCAGCCTCGAGTTTTTACAAAACGTCACGGCCTATACACAAATGCTAGCTGTACCTGCACGCCACAACATTTATGATGCAAACGTGCGACGTGGGCAAGAAACGTTTATGATTATGAACTGCCAGAGTTGCCACACTCCTAGTTTCACTACGGGTGACAAGCACCCCACGGAGGCTCTAAGAGATAAAACAATTTACCCCTTTACTGACTTGTTACTTCATAACATGGAGCCAGAACTTGCTGATAATCGCCCTGAATTCTCCGCAAGCGGCCAGGACTGGCGACTGTGGGGTATTGGTTTAGTGAAAACCGTACTTAGTGACGAAGCCTATTTGCATAACGGCAGAGCCAGAACGCTCGAGGAGGCCATCTTGTGGCACGGCGGAGAGGCTGAGACTGCGAAAGAAACCTTTCGCAACGTGGACTTGGCTTGAAATCTTAGACACTGCGGGAAGAGACTATAGAATCTCAGGAGGTCTAGAATGGCAACGGTAAAGAAGGACCAACGGGAATACAGTGTCGAAGTCAAGATAGATGCAGCCAGACGGGTCGAAGACCA
>JBOFGY010000055.1:0-2421 GCA_051649365.1 Trueperaceae bacterium | reverse complement strand
CTTTAATCCTATTGAACATCTCTTTGCTAAAATCAAAGCCTTCATTCGCACCTTGCTTCCTGACTCCTTGCCAAAACTCATCAAAGCCTTCGAGGAAGCGGTCTTGTCCGTCCTGCCTAGCGATGTTAAAAATGCTTTCGATCACTGCGGGTATGTGTCTCAATGAGTCGTGGAAGTGCTACTTAAAGCAAAGCTCCCTCGGTAGCAGATTGAATATTAGTCGCCAACATTTCAGCTTTTTCTATGAAGCTTAGTTCTTTAGCTTTGTGCCCCTGCTCTAACACGTTTGCCAACCACGTTACGCTTTCGGAAAAATAAGCTTGCACTTAAGCTAAGGTTTCAGGGTCTAAAAATTCGACTTCAGCTGCTAATGCCACACACACAGAGCTTGTTTTGATCAGCGAGTCCTTGGTGAAAAGCGAAATAAGCTTCCAAGAGTTTTCTCAAGTCTTTCGTTTTTGTCTCGTGCTGGGCAAGACCCGCCTTGAACACTTTTCTGTACTGCCGAACCAGTTCTCGGCTCAAGTCAGTTTTGCTCGGAAAGTGATAGTGAATACAGGCCTTTTTGATACCAACGGCTTCAGAAATATCTGCGTAACTGAAGCCGTTAAAGCCTTTGGTCTGGACAAAAGTGCGGGCAGTCTCGAGGATGCGCTGGGTGGCACCTTGCTCCATAATTTCATTCTATCTATTAGCAGGTAGATCTTTCTACTCGAGCATATCATCAAACCTGTCAGGAAGAAGTACCGCAATGATGCCTTTCGCACACGCCCACGCCATTGTCCAGATCGTAGCCACCATCCACCCAAAGTTTGCGCTCGAGGATATGATGCGCGTCCACACAACGCAAGTTACAAAAAGCGCATTTATGTTTCTGCCTTTCAAAAACTTGGGCTTTGAAGTCTTCCCTACTTAGTAACGTCGGCATAGCTCTGCAATTATAAATGACAAAATGATGGTCAGGACACTAGGGCGGCGCAGCATGAATCTGGGTCACAAGAACACTCAGTACGCGACACAGTTCGTTACACCGAACTGACACTCAAACGCTTTAACAATTTTTGGAAGGATTGAAAGTTGTGTCACGCTACCGTACCGTGTCTTTTATGCCAAAGTCATGCTGCTCAATCTATTTCAAACTTCTCTTGCAGGCTTGCCTTGAAAACGAGTGGCACTTACCCGCAGGCTGGGAAAGCAACTCGTCATTACATTTTATACTCGGGCTTAACTCAATTAGTTGTCAGGTGATTGATTTCACAATACTTTTGCTCGTGAAATTTTTATCTGGAGTTTAGTTTCATCTGCATTGATTGGTCAACATTACCTCGGCAACGGGGATTCGCAAGTTTTGATTGACGTTCAATATTTCATCCGCAGCTAAACAATTTGCCTGACGAATGCGTTCAACACTCGTACTAAAGGCTCGAGCGATCGAAAATAAAGTGTCACCCACTTTAACGGTATAGGTTTTGACTCCTTGCAAATTTTCTTCGTTAACAGCAAGAACCGCTGGATCTGGCGCAGGCACTTTAATGATTTCGCCAATAGAAAGCGTGTTTAAATCTCGCCCGTTCAGATGGGCAACTTCTTCAGGTGTAGTGCTAAAACGGTCTGCAATTTTCCACCAGGAGTCACCTGCAACAATCGTGTATTCTCTTACGGCTGCTCGGTTAATGGTGACATCCGTTACTAGTGAGGCAAGAGTGGCTCGAGCTACTCCTGCGAAATCATATTTTTCAAAGGCAACAAGTCCCACCCTTTTGCACATTGCACCTTCTAAAGGTTGCGCTAAGGTTACGCTATCAATCGTCCATGACAACCCTTTACCAAGAGGGGCCGTGTGTTGCATCATAAAGGCACCGCTCGTCTTGGGCTGTAGTTGTGTGATGAAGGTTGTCTCTAAAATTGTTTGATAACTTTGATCTGTCGCCACACGAAGCTGAATTTGCTCGAGTAAACAGTCCGATATGTTCTCGAGATAAAACTCGAGCTGACCATTTTTCAATTGCACACTGCCTTTAACAAAATCGGTGAATACAGGAACCTGTGCGAGCGCACTAAAGCACCCAAAGAGACAGCATAGAAACAACGTTTTCATAGCTCGAGAGGCTAACACGGAAAGAAATGAGAGAGCAAAAGGCCTAGTGAGGCAGGAAATAGAATTTAGGTTTCTTCTATCTCCTTCCTCTTATCTCCTAATCCTTGATACGGATCAATCTCATTCTCGCCTGCCATCACAACAATAAGCGGTTTGAGTGTATGTAGCACGTCTATCGTCTTACTGGACTTGGCTTGAAATCTTAGACACTGCGGGAAGAGACTATAGAATCTCAGGAGGTCTAGAATGGCAACGGTAAAGAAGGACCAACGGGAATACAGTGTCGAAGTCAAGATAGATGCAGCCAGACGGGTCGAAGACCA